>NZ_AJQF01000474.1:0-29873 GCF_000261705.1 Bradyrhizobium genomosp. III
GATCCTGTTTCGACAATTTTGAGATAGGTTCTAGTCATCTGGAACGCAAGTTCGTCACATTATTGATAGCTCGAATCTCTACAGAGAAGAGTGCTCGTGGCGAATGCAGGAGCGAGCCCGTGAAGGATCGGATGTGAGGCGCGACGCAATTGCGACCTTGCCCGACTGGTCGATCAAGCCATGGTCACCGAGCCGTTCTCGTCGCGCAAGCCGCCGTACTTGGCGGTAAGGCTGCGGGTAGGGACGGGACGGGCCGGCCGCCGTTGGCCCGATAAAACCTGTTGAGCACAAACATGGCGCGGACGGACCAGTGGCGGATCCAAACCGGGATCACGATGCGTGGTATCAGTTCTTGCGCGCCGTTTCGCCCCTTATGCGCTTGTCTCGGGCGATCCGCTCTGTCTCGGCGGCTTTAGCTTCATCGCTGATGCGCCAGCTGCCGCTCAGAACTTTGGGTAGAACGTCATCGAGTTGCATCGTCAAACCGACAAAGGCGATGCGGCCGTCACGGTCGACGACGAACGGGGTGGGAATCCCGACACAACGGCTGGGATGTAACCAAAGATTTTCCATTTCGCGTGTGAAGTCGACCCCGATCCGGCGATCTGATTGATCCATGACGCGGAAGTCGGCGTGAAGTGGACATTAGTGCGGCGGGCGAGCGAGCCACTCTTTGATCTTGGGTGTCTTGTGGGTGGCTAGTTGTCCATGACGATATGGACAGCGAGCCCCTCAGGGATTTGAACGTCGATCTCTTTGAGTAACTTCAAGAACTCGACCGCCCGATGGCGCTTGTAGCATTTGCCAATGACAAAGCGGAAGCGACATCGAGCGCGGCAAACAGCGCGGGCAAGTTCATCTGAACACCTGGATCGGGTGCCAAACGAGCATCATGGTCACAAGTGGTATTATCACATCTCCAAGCAACAAGCATGCCAATGCCGCTTGAACGGTTTTATGAAGAAACGATGTAGACTTTCCCGCAGCACCTGGTTTTAGGCGTCCCTGTTGTCGCGCCTGAAACCACCGACGTCTTGAACAAGACAGCCAGAGCCGCAACCACGTCCATAGCAGTGCTCAGTATGGCAGCGCTCAATAAAGAGAAGATCTTGCCGGCGTCCGCCAGAATGCTCTCACCATTTTTGAGCGGTGCGTTGGTGTGTGAGAAGGTGCTAACGCTAGTCATGGCCTCGATGATGCGAACGCGACCGCAGCGATAAGATCGCGTCAGCGAGGGCAAAGATAGCTGAAGCGCGCAATCCGAGGTAGCGTGTTCAATGAGGAAGACAGCAGAAAAAGCGGCCGCACCGTGGCCTCGTCTTGTAGCGAAATGGGTAGCTGGCCATCAACTCACCGACGAACTCGCCGTAACTGCAACACTTCTATGAAAGCATGGGTTTCACATCGGCTGGAGAGCGGAGAAGACGGAAAGCTCCGTGGCCTGGCTAACCGTACACATGACTCCGGCGCCATCGAGCCCTGGGGCCTTATCGCCAATGCGGCGGGAACGATTAAGCCCCCAAGGGAAGTGGAGGATCGACTCCACGAGATCCGGACCGGATTGGAGAGCTCATCCGGCGTCCAATTTGTCTCGCCCTCTGAAAACGTCGCAGACGAGGTGGTGTCAGTCTTGAGAACCCTTCATGATCCGGACTACCTTGATGCACTTCGGCTCACGCCGCATCCACAAGAGCCAGAAATCACAGAGCTTGCCACAAGATATGCCGCGCACGGAAGGAGCCGCGGACGCCGGGACTCCCCGAGCCGACGGGGCTGAATTTCGAAACAACAAAGCCGGTTGGCGAGAAAAAACTCCTTGAAGGCGTGTATGATGCGGGGGTTGCTTACAGCAGAGCGGCGCTCGAACATCCCACAAGCTCGAGATCTGCAGAAAATCGGTGAGGTGGTGACGACGTGGCTGCTATACGGCCCACGTCCCCGCTACTCAGGTACGATCATCGCCAGCCTCTATCCTGAGTTGCATGACGTCCTGCCTTGAACATATCACTACAACATGAACGAGCACCGTCATGACCTAGGCCATGAGCGGCCATAATGTTCAGATTCTGTCCGTTTCGATCTTCATCATCGGTAACCTGATCTGCGCGATCGCTCCGAACTTCCTCACCCTTGCTGCAGGCCGCGTCATTTCGGCCTACGGCGCGGCGATGTTCACCCCGTCGGCTACCGCGCTGGCCGTGGAACTCCTGCCGCCAGCCCGCAAAGGGTTCGCGTTGTCTCTCATCTTTGGCGGCATGACTGTTTCACAGGTTGCCGGCGTTCCTGCCACAAGCTGGATCGCGGATGCTATCGGCTGGCGCTTCTCATTCGGTTTCGTCGTCATTGCCGGGCTTCTCGCATTGATAATCTTCGCTCCGATGATGTCCGGAATAGCTACCAAGGCGCCGGAGCGCGGAAACAGCCCGATCTCAAAAGGCCTCTCCAAGGCCACCTACGGTATCCTTTCCGTGACGTTATTCGTCGTCGTTTCCGAGTTCATCGTTTACTCCTATGTGAGCGTATTCATCATCGGTTCTCTGCTTGCCGGGGTGCCGCTGCTCTCAGCCGCACTCTTTGCCTACGGCTTCGGAGCCGTGACGGGAAACGTTGCGTGCGGCGTTCTGACTGACCGTTTTGGCCCGTATAAAGTTCTCATTGCGGTTGTAGGCGCGCAACTCATCCTGCTCGTAGGTTTGGTTGCGTTCAGACAGCATGGTGCCCTCACCGTGCTCATCGCCTTCTTTTGGGGTAACGTGAGCTACATGTATCTCGTCCCGATCCAGCACCGTCTTCTCGGTCTGGCCGGAGATAGGTCGAAGCTGGTACTGGCGATGAACAGCTCGACCACCTTCGCGGGGATCGCCATTAGCGCTTTTCTCGGCGGCATCCTTGTCGAGACTAGCGGCGTCCCGTCTCTGGCTGCGGCATCGATCCTGATTGGTCTCATCGGCATCGGGCTGGCTGTTGCCTTCATGCGTGACGCAGCACCTGCAGAAACCGCGACTGCAGCATGTCCGAGATGATATCGCTCAACGATCGAGTTATTGCAGTCCCACAATTAAGAACGAAGCCTCAAACGGCATTTCCGCAGCGTGCTATGCATTTGGATCGAAGCCGCACGCGTTCCGCCTCGTACGAAACAACTAAGGGGCCGCCCTGGCGCCTTCAAGGCGATGCTGGCTCGCTTGAACCAATTGGAGGCGGAGATGGACGCCTTGAAGGGACAACGGGTCTCGACCCGGCACATATGGCGGCGGGCGGCGCGTCCGTGTCGCTCGGCTACGAGGGTGGCGTACGGTGGCGCGCGGGTTCATCCGAGGATGAGGAGCCCCATTTCCAGCCACGAGAGGCCGAGCCGGAGGCGTCCAAGGGCGGGCTCGGCAGGGCCACGCGACAAGCTGGTGGAGCAACTGGCCGCGCAGCGGTGACTTTGGCGCTTACTCCAATCTGTCTATCGAAGTGGATGGTTTGACCAATCCCAATACAATTCACGCGCGTAACGTTCATCCTCGAAAGTCTTTGTGCGAGGTACGCCTCTAGCAGGCAGTTGAAAAACGTGCTCGCCGCCGACCAGCGACCGTGATTCATTGGCTCCGACGAGATTCGGAAATGATGCGTGCGCGGCGGCGACAATCGAACGGGCGAGCTGTTCAGCTACGTCGATCTCGAGGCTCGGGTGCGGCGTGACCATCCGCTGCAAGCGATCCGGACGATCGTGAACGAGGCGCTGTCGACGCTGGAGCGCGAGTTTGCCGCGCTCTATTCGCCGACTGGGCGGCCGTCGATCCCGCCGGAGAAGCTGCTGCGGGCGTGCTGTTGCCTCAGCGCAGCCGGCCAGTATGGTCCATAACGGACGAACCCGGTTGTGCGAGCACCTTCATGAGCTGGACAGGGGAGCACCGGCCCGGCGGCGTGCACTTCCCCGGCGCGTTGGTCACGAGCGTACGGTTCGGGGCGCAGGAATATCTTGCCACGCCCACACTGCGATGCGCTCGCAACTCTTGTAACTCTGACGGCAGTGATCGGTGGACGGCCTCGGGAGATCAACGCTGTCATGCGGTTTGCGAGACAGCTCATGACTGGAAGAGACCGTCGAAAAGCCAAACGCACGGCGCGCCCCGACAAGGCATCGCCGGACAGGTGCGAGAACACGCTTTGCAGAGAGCGGTTTCCGGAGGCGAGTCGGATCAGCCAACCCGAAGATCCTCAGCTGACATCTTGCCCGAACGCCCGGCCTTGAGCTGATAACTTACCCGAGCCCCCTCTTCGAGAGTGGTGTAACCGGCCCTTTCGACGGCACCGATGTGCACGAAGACATCGGGACCTCCGTCCTCAGGCCTGATGAACCCATAACCTTTGGTCGAGTTGAACCACTTCACAATACCCATTGCCACGGCGGCATCTCCATAGTGAACCGTTGTGATCTAGCGAAGAGTCTGCCGGCCATCAAGATGGTCGGCAAGACGCCAGCGTCGCTGCGCTGGTCACATGCTCGTTTTTTATCGCATGGTCTATCTGCGGCCGCATTGTGCAAACGACAGAAAGCGCCGTGACGTCGACCAGACTTCGATTCAAGGCTTCAGGATCCGGATGACGTTTTGACCTTCGCTTCACTCGTCGCGCGCTAGCGGCTTACAGAAGAGTTGCAGAGCCTCGAACACGCCGCGCTCATCCGGAGCCGAGCTAAAGCGAATGGGATTGATCGTCGTTGAACAACAGGGCGGCCGTGAACTCCTTCGCGCAGCCTGGATCAGGATAATCAATCCGCGCCATGCCTGCATTGAGCTACGTGACATGCTTTCTCAAGCACGAAGACAGTCCCAGAGCTGCGCTTTAGCTGTTCGCGTTTAGATATTAGCCGCACGCCGGCCATGTCGGACGAACAGGGGTCTGCGAGACAATCCTCAAGGAAGCGCATCTGGCAACTTACCGCCCGCTCGTCATGTTGTGGTTGGACGCCAGGAAACCCGCTCGCCAGCGGTGGAGGCTGTTCAAACCGGTAACTTGCGCATCTGACGACCTTCATCGCGTCTGCCGGCGGCTCATCAGCTCTCTCGCCTTGGGTTCGATGAATTCAGCTGAGCACCGTGAAGACGTTGAGATAACCAATGGTCTCAGCCCGCTGACCGAGTTTTTACTCAGAACAAAGCCGCCTCGATGCATAGGTGTATTCAAGGGCCAGTTGACGCGCATATTCCCTGAGGTTGGCGGCGGCGCTGTGCCCCCCGTCGATGTTCTCGTAATAGAAGTAAGGCTGGCCCAGCGCGGCGAGCTTCGCGGCAGCTTTGCGGCCGTGCGCTGGATGCACGCGGTCGTCTTTGGTGGAGGTAAGAATTAGGGGAGCGGGATAAGTCTTGCCCGCCATCAGCTTCTGGTAGGGCGAGTAGCCTTCGATCCACGCACGCTGCTCGGCAATGGCAGGGTCACCGTACTCGCCGATCCAGGAGGCGCCTGCGCCCAGTTTGGTGTATCGAAGCATGTCAAACAGCGGCACCTTGATGATGGCCGCGTTGAAGAGTTCGGGACGTTGGGTGATTGCGGCGCCAACGAGCAGGCCGCCCTGGCTGCCGCCAATGATTCCGAGCCGGCTCGGACTTGTGATCTTCCGGCGGATCAGGTCCTCGGCAACGGCAATGAAATCATCCCATGTCGTCTGCTTCGTTGCCGTCTGGGCCGCTTGATGCCATTGTGGGCCAAACTCGCCGCCCCCACGCAGGTTCGCCACGACATAGGCATTGCCCTGTTCGAGCCAGAGCCGTCCCACCGGTCCCAGATAAGAGGGCAGAAGCGAAGCCTGGAAACCGCCATAGCCATAAAGAAGTGTCGGGATCGTCCCGTCAAACCTTGCGTTCTTCGGCCGCACCAGAAAATAGGGAACTGACGTGCCATCACGCGAAGTGGCTTCGAGCTGCTCCACGATATGATTGGACGCATCGAAAGCAGCCGGTGTCGTCTTCAACTCCTCAAGGCTTTTGCTTTCGGCATCAAAATACCAGACTGAGGTTGGTCTGAGATAGCTCGAGACCGCGAACATGGCTCGGTCCGCTTCATCCGAGGTGGCTAACAGGCTGACATTTGCATGTTCCGGCAGCGGGATCGGCGTCGCGGACCAAGCTCCGTGATCGTACTTATAAGCGAACGCTCTGCTCTGAACGTTCTCAAGGATCGTCAGGATCAACAAATTCTTTGTGGCGCCTAACCCGCTCAGGGCCTGGCGGGGCCCAGGTTGGAAGACGAGCGAGGCTTTGGCGCGCATCGGATCCTGTTTCCATTCGGCCAGATCATACGAAATCAGCGATCCGGCGGCGAAGCTGATATCGCCTGGCGGCCTCCAATCTTCATCAAGCCTTACAAGCAGGCGACCACCCACTAGACCGATCATCGCGGCCTTCTTTGGCAGATTGAGCTTGACGGGCCCATCGGGGCGGAAGACCACATACTCGGCTTCGAAAAAGCTGATTGCGCGGATCGCGCCGGTCTCATGAATGTTGCCCTCGCTGTCACGAAGCACGAAGGGGGACATCGAAACGTCGGTGGGCTCGCCACGAAAGATCTCGCGAGCCTCACTGAGCGGCTGAGCGCGTTTGAGCTCCTTCACCACAAAGGGGTAGCCGGCTTGCGTCAAAGTCCCCTCGCCCCAGTCCCGTGCAACAAGGAGTGTGTTACGATCGACCCAGCTGACGTGCTGCTTGCCCTCTGGGAGATAAAAGCCATCCGCAACGAAGGTCTTGGCGTCGCAGTCGAACTCTCGTATGGACGCGGCATCCTTGCCGCCATCGGAAAGACTAATCAGGCAGAGGCGCTCTTCAGGCGGAAGGCAGCTGCTACCTTGAAAGATCCAATTCCTGTTCTCGGCGACCGCCAAGGCGTCCACGTCCAGAATGGTTTCCCACTGTGGGTCTTTGCTACGATAGCTCTCGAGCGTGGTGCGTCGCCAGACGCCGCGCACCTGGTTCTCATCTTGCCAGAAATTCTCCAAGCCGCGCCGTTTCAATGAAACATATGCGATCCGATCCTTGGCCTGCAGGATGGAGAGCGCCTGTCCGTAGAAGTGCCCATAGCGAGGATCTGACTGGAGCACCCCGAGCGTCTTCTCGTTCTCGGCGCGAGCCCAAGCCACTGCGCTTGGCCCTTCGATCTCCTCGAGCCAAAGGAATGGGTCATCAGTCACCGCCGCATCCGTTCGCTCCTGTGAAAGCGCCGTGGAGGTGATGCAGGCAATCGAAAGCAGCGTGGCGGAGAAGAGTAATGTATTCATGGATTTGCTCCGGCTGAGGTCGAGCGGTCAGGCTCGCGGGCCCTGCGGGTCAAGCAGAAGCGGCGGAAAGCACGCAAGCGCATGACATAGCGCGGCTTGCGCTATGTCGCGGGCCGTTCATTGCAAGCTGCGTGCCGGCTAAAGGGCCACAAGCCTCAAGGATCTTCGTCGGATCATGAAAGTGCATCCCGAGATTAGAGACCATCTGTTCGAGTACGTGCAAGCGCTGACATTTCAGTGCGTCCAGACAGGATTGTGCGGGGTACGGCACCATCGTGAACAGCGCCTCGCGAGCTGGATTTGCCTTGCTGGTGATGACTCCCGCGTGCTGCCAGTCACCCACGATTACCTGTCCTCGGTGCTGGGACTGCGCCGCGCGGGGGTGACCGAAACATTGATCCGCTTCGAGGAGCAAGCCCTGATTCGCAAGATGCGAGGCGTCTTGCAGATCGATGAACACAAATTACTCGAAAATAAAGCGTACCGTTGCTACAAGTTCGTCTCAGCTGCCTATGCTCCCTCCTTATCAGTCCGCGCTCTCGGTGAAGAACAGACGAGCTAGCAACTCGCCACTGGCGTTCTGCGTCCTTCGGGTGCTTGTGACCGCGAACTTGAGACAATTCGCCCCGAGAAGGTCACCCCGTCACCAATCAATCGCTCCCCTTGCGCCGTGTAGCGGGCGGTGGGTGACCGGTCGTCGGCGATACCTGGCTGGTCAGCTGGCGGTTGTCGCAACGCTGACGCGTCGTCGTTCAGCCGCGCGATGCGTCCGGCCATTAGCGGGCGGCCGGACGATGAAACGCAATTCAAGGTTGAGCATCAACGCAAGATCCTGCTGCCTTGGCCCAACGAGTTCGGTTGCCGACCAGCCGAGGCCTGTCGTATCTTGTATATTGATCATGACATTTTCCACGGCGCAGCCCGCCAGCCGACTTCGTCAATTGGGTGCCCGGCGCATGGATAGTGTCCCTTCCGAAGCTTCCTGGCAGCCAAGACAAGGCCCGGCGAGTCATCTCACGCTCAGAATTCTGATTGTCGCCTACGCCAGCGCGACCCGCAGCGATACGTTCCATTGATGTCACCGACCAATTCTCGCAATTGATCACAACGTTGACACTGCGCTCCGACCGGCAGTCACGTTTTCAAGAGCGTTATGCGTCGATTATCTCACCTCGCCTAGTGGTCCGCGGCGCCCGCAGTGACGATCGGCGACCGAATAAAAGCACGCCCCTATTCATAGTAACAGCGCCTGTATGGCTATACAGCTGCGGTCGCGTAATTCGCTTCGCATTGCGCTGGAGCAACCCACAGTCGCCCCTTACATTTCGCTAGATCTGCATCAGCGGCAGCGGAATGGCGGCCGTTACTCAATAAGACGCAACCGCCGCGCCTTGACGACGCACTGGGTACGGCTGGTCGTTTCCAGCTTTCGCATTGCATTTTTGACATGAAAGTTGACGGTGTTCTCGCTTACTTTCAAGATGACTCCGATGGCCCAGGATGACTTCCCTTCCTCGACCCATCGCAAGCACTGTCTTTCCCGTGACGACAGACCAACCCCTTGCACATCCGCCATGAGTTTCTCCTGGAGCAGAGAGGACGTGGAACGAGATCAGCAAATGCCATACCAGTCCGTGGCACCTCAAACTCTCGCGGCAGGACAAGATCTTGGGAGATTGCCGGTTCACTTCTCCGGAGACTGCCACCCAACTGCAGCCCTATCGACGGATTGCGACATATGTCGAAAACGCAACAGCAGCAACTACGACAACCATAGCAGTCCATATTTGCTCAACATCTGTGTGAGCTGGATATCACCTTTTGGCCAGGCGCCCTCCCGCAAGGGGTGAATGCTCTGTGAAGGGCCCTAGCACCCGGCTTGCGAGCCGAGATCCTTCATTTGCACCAAAGCTTTCCTTTCCAACGTGTCGGCTCGGATCCACCTATCACAACAGCCCCGGGTTAGGCGCCCATCCTATGGCGATCATGCAAGCTTTTACGTGCGAATCAACTACCAACGCTGGTCATTGATCGGCATCACAACAAAAAGTATGAGCAGTGCAGCTTGCGCCAATCGAAGGCCGGCCTCAGGACTTCTGTATGAAGTATCAACTACAATCCGCTCGGCCCAACGCAGGTCATCAATGCACTCCGCCGCCGCCTGTCGAAATGCTTCGTGCCCAGGTCTGCTCGAATGGCGAGCTCTCGTTTCTGATGGAGGCGCATGACGGCCTGTCCGCGACAATCGCCCAGCGCTCAGGATTCAAGGGGCTCTGGGCGTCCGGTCTGTCCATTGCGTGTTCTCTAGGTTACCGCGACGCGAACGAAGCATCGTGGAGCCAGCTTGTCGACGCCGTTGAGCGGATCGTGGATTCAAGCCAACTTCCTGTCCTGGTTGACGGCGACGGCGGCTTCGGGAACTTCGACAATGCCCGCCTACTGGCTCGTAAGCTCCGTGAGCGTGCCGCTGCGGGTGTTGCACTGGAAGACAGCTGCTTTCCGAAGATGAACTCCTTTGTCGGCAATCGTCATCCCCTCGCGGAGGTCAATGAGTTCTGTGGCCGCTTGCAGGCAGTAAAGGACACGCTAGCGACGGATCTCGTCCTTGTGGCTCGAATCGAAGCGCTCATCGCCGGCCATGGTATGCACGAAGCACTTTCACGCGCTCACGCGTACAGGGAAGCCGGAGCGGATGCGATCCTCATTCATTCGCGAAGCAGCTCCGCAGACGAAATTCTTTCATTCGCACGCGCCTGGCAGAACAGCCTGCCCGTCGTCATCGTTCAACCATTCCATGCGAGCCGCGGTCAGCGCGATGCGGCAACTCTGCGACCGCCTCTTCGCTGAGGAGAACGCGACAACGATCGAGCCGAATATCGCAGACCTCGAAGAGGTGTTTGACATGCTCCAATACGATGAGCTCGCCAGGGCTGAGAAGCGGTACCTTCAGCCCAATAAGCGATAGCAATGATTTTGTTTGGCCCCATTCACTCTGCTTTGGCCAACAGGGGCTGGACCTTAAGTTGGAATCTCACAGAGGTGATACGCACATCACCTGACGCTTTGCAGCGAAACCGATACGCCTGTTAGTTGGGGCGAACAAACAATGAGTAATACCCCAAGAAAGGCCGTCATTCTCGCAGCTGGTGTCGGCTCGCGCCTGAGACCGCTGACAGATCTGCGTCCAAAGCCTTTGGTCGAAGTCAACGGCACGCCTATCCTCTTCAATGCTCTGCGTAATCTGGACATAGCCGGGGTGAAAGACGTCACTATCGTGGTCGGCTATCGAAAGGACGCCATTCAATACGCGTGCGGTCAGCGCTTTGGCACGCTGGAGATCAATTATCTCGAGACGCCCGCATTCGAGCGTACCGGAAGCGCCTATTCGCTGTGGCTCGCGCGAGACTCACTTCTGTCGGGCGACTGCTATTTGCTCGAAGGGGACGTCTTTTTCGAGGAGGATGTTCTACGCTGCTTGATGGGCGAGGCTCCTGATGCTGCCGCCGTAGCTCCCTTTACCGAAATCATGGAAGGATCCGCCGTTTTGCTGTCGGATAGCGGACGGATTTCCGCGTTCCGGATGAAGCAAACCTCGGCAAGCCGCCCCGCCGACCGTCCGCCCCTCTTTAAAACACTCAATGTGATGCGGTTCGCGGCTTCGACTCTCAGAACCATGATTGTTCCAGCGCTCAACGAGATCATCGGCTCCGGCGCGACGCGGGCCTACACTGAAGAACTGCTCGCCTATCTGATTGAACAGCGCGGACTGCAGCTTGCGGCAGCCCGATGCGATGGTCTTAAGTGGTATGAGATCGACACACCCGTCGATCTGCAGATCGCCGAAACTATCTTCGCGAGCCGGCCGGTATTGCGGCAGCGACCGAGTTTAGACAATAAGTGAGAAATTGCCCGCTTGGACACCGGAGCCGAAGCCAATCGACCTGCAGATCTGATGTCCATGTCGATCAACCAACGGCAAGTATTGCCTGGTCACCACTTTGGCGTCTCCGCCGCTGGTGCTCCTTGCTATCCTGGCGGACTCCCTCTCCTTCGATCCGATCAAAGGGCAATAGGTACGAAGCCAGCCCAAGCTCGAGAAAGCGATGGGCCTGGGCAACCAGAACGAGATTTGTTGATTGCGATTGATGAGGAAATGACCTGCTTGCAATCGAAAGGAGAACTCTACGCTCCAGAGGACAGGGGCGGACTAGCGTTGCCGCAGCAAGGCAGCTCGTCAAGTGGACATAGAAAACAGCAGGAGCAAAGAGATGATTGAATACCTGGTTGATCGTGCAAATGCGATCACGGCTTGCTCCTATGTCTTCGCAGTCGTCGGCGTCTTCCTAGCCCTGAATGGTAGACCGGAGCTCGGCGCTGCCGCGATGCTCTGGACATGGTTTTTGGATCATTGGGACGGGCACATTGCTCGCAAGACCCGTCGTATGCGTCTGCCGGGAATGGCTGAGTTCGGAAAAAGCTTCGATGGCTTTGCCGATTTTGTGCATGGGGTCTGGTTTCCCGCCGTCATTATCATCCTTGTGGGTGACGGCTCGGGAATCTCGTTTGGTACCAGCCTCGTGCTCGTCGTGTCGGGTGCGATCAGGCTGAGCTATTTCGAAAATGTCGGCCTAACGGCTGACGCGAAGTTCATCGGAATTCCAGTTTCGTATGGTACGCCCTTATTGGCTGTGATGTTGCTGATTCGGCCACTCATCTGGGCGGAATTGTTCCCGACAGTTCTGGCTCTCGCTTTCACAGCACTTGCTACTCTCTACGTCTCCACCTTTGTGCGGGTTCCAGCGATACAGGGCCGCGCAATTCCAATTGCAACGATCGGAGCGATCGCGCTTTCGGTGGCCCTGGTAGCGATCAGCTTGTCTAGTCCCAGCTAAGCGGGCCGTCCCGTGCCGGCGCAGCTGGCCCCACGACCAATCTGGTGCGGCGGAAAGTAAGGACACTACGAGGAGGCAATTGTCTGGTTGCTGATCCTTCGGTTGATTCGGAACAACGTGATGGCGACATAAGCCGGACGGGACGACGCGCTCCAGCCCACGGATAGCGCACTCAGCCGGTTTACACGTCCAATGTCTGAACATAGGTCGCGAGAATTCACCGGCTCACGATGCATTACCGGCCATTGGCAAGATTGCGAATGGAGTGTTCGACGTCATGGAGCCCGCGCACTGCAAATCACAAGCCATTGTCCCCGGGCGGGCTGTTTTGGTTCCCGCGATCGGTCGTGTGCGCCTGGAAAGCGCCGCACCGCCGGCCGAGCTGTTATCGCCTTCCTCTGGCTATAGTGAGATTGGTCCGATATCCTTCCTCGCATCACCGAGAAAGTCCTCACGGCGGTCGACAAATTGCTGCGCCCAGATTTCCGCGGTTATCGCATTCCAAAGCCAACGAACTTCGACAGGTTGGTAGGGCCGCTTTCCGCGTCTCAGCAGGCGCTCCACATCTGCCAGGTTGACGATCCTAACTCGGGCTCGCCTGCCCGGGGCGAACAGCCGCGAATACAAATCGTCGATCACATCGGCCATGTCGGCGTCATACTGAAACTGTTGAATATACTTCTTTCTGTGCGTGACGACGCGCGGAAGAACGAGCTCCGCAGCCTTGCGGAGAATCGCCTTCACTTGAGTTGGACCAACCTTTTGGCGATCGGGGATTCGGAGCGCTAGATCTATCAGGTGCTTACTGGCGTAAGGCATGCAAGATTTAAGGCCAAACTCCGCCGCGAGCACCTCCTGCGCCCCCATCCTGTTGTCCCATGAAGCCAATGCTGAGCCCAACATCCGAAAAAGCGGCGCGTCTTCATCAACAAAGGTCATTTCTTCTGTTGCCAGGCGACTTTGGTTCTGACCGGCTTTGCACGGCGCTGGCAAAGGGTGGCTGCCTTTCGTTGCACGGAAGATCGCACGGGCCAGCCAAGAAGCCGGAAGCGTGCCCGAGCACTCCGCAGAGCGCAGCTCGCGCAGAAGCCTTTTGGCGCCGGGCACATGACGTCCAAGCCATAGTCGGCGATGCGCGGGCATTCCTGCAAACAGTGTGTCGCACATATTTCCTGAAAACAGCGTGTCGACCTTCCCGACCGCCCCGCGCGCCAACGCATAGAGCTGCGGGAACTCATCATAGCCACCTGGGTCTTCCAAGCACCAGACTGTCGTCGGCAGCAGCTCGATCAGATCTTTCGGTCTGACGATGATCTCGTGGTGACAGGTTCCGAGAACCGACGACGTCTGCCGCGCACCAGCAATATCCGGATCGGACTCGCCGTGTCCGACCGTAAAGGTGCACAACCGCGTTCCAGGTAGGCGCTTGCGCAGCAGAGCCGCGATGAGCGCCGAATCGACGCCGCCACTCAGCGACACACCAATTCTGCCAGTTGCATCATGGGCATACGCATTGACAGATCTTTCGACCGCTTCGAGGACAGCTTTGGGCGAGACGGGCTGGCTCGGCGCCTCGTATTCGCAAGGCCGGGGCTTTGTGCGGACAATTTTCGGCGCCTCTAGGCCGACGATGACGGCGCTGCCGGGCAAGACTGGCCGAATGTCGTTGAAAAAGGTTCGACCAGGGGGGGCCCAACCGTTGTAAAGGAACGTATTGATCGCCGGCAGGTCAGGTTCGGAGCTGATCTGCGATACTGCAAGAAGCGCCTTATAGTGCGTCGCAAAGGCGGTCCAGTCCTTTCCCTGTGCAAAGACGAGCGGCATCACCCCGAACGGGTCACGGGCCAGGACCAAACTGCAAAGCGAGGCATCCCAGACGGCAATCGCGTAATGTCCATCCAAGTCATCAAAAAACTGGATGCCCTGTCTTCGATAGCCCTCCGCGACGTCATGCACGGAGAGTGACACCCCTTCCGTATTAAGCAGATGCCCCGTAGAGGCAATCAGCGTATTGCCCGAACGCGCCAGGCCACCATCAGAGCCAGCGCGGATAGCGAAGTGCGCCGGACCATATTCCCAAATGTGAACCTCTGATCCGCCTTGCGGGAGCAGCCGTCCCATTCGTCTCATCAGCGATCCGTCAATGCGACCCACAAATCCACACATGCTGCTCATCAAAGATCTCGCTCGGCCGATGTTGAAAGACAGCTACAAGGCGAGCCAATGTTATCGGGATCGATCGGGCTTGATGTGCTCATGGCAGCTCACGTTCACGAGGATCCACGCTACTCGGCACCAGATCGTGGTCACCGTGACAGAACCTTTGATCGGATCCCCGATCCGAGCCGACCACGCCGATCAAAGAACCCAGGCTCATGATCGCAGCGCGGTGAAGCCCCTCATTTCCAGATATCTGACGCTTGCGGGAGCAAAAGAGTCGCGGAGGATGTCCAGCTGGTATGGCGCCGATTCAAAGCCGAGGCGGACGCGTTGCGCGTCTGGCGGACGCAGACACACCAGACGAGGTTCGCAGCGATAAGCCAACTACCAATGCTGGTGATTGATCTAGATATCAGATGCATGCATGGATTGGACTTTACCGGATCGGGTCGTAGCGCCAATGCGGTTCGACATGCGTCCTCGACAGGTTTGGATGTCGTCATCGGCTCTGGTGCCTGCTTTTTTCGACCGGACCGGAAACCATCCAAGATCTGTCCGAATAGCAACTTCGGTCATAAATTTGTATGATGGAATCGTCCACTGCGCGCCAAAGGCGGGGAGCCTGCGGATGCCGCGGCGTGATGATCCGGCAAATAACAGGGTGGCCATGTCCATAGCCACCTGAGGGGACGTTGATTTTGACTATTTGCCCTGCACCAGCGCCATCAAACTCGCTCCAAGCTCTGCTTCCTCGGGAATTGTCACGGAGAGCAGGACGGAAGTGTCGTGTCCGGAATGATGTCGATGATTTTGGCGTCCCGGATCGCGTGGGGATGCACCACGACGTCGCGGCCGCTGACCAAAATGATACTGAAGTATGGCTCGACCTCGATATGGCGGACGATGTCAGTCTGAAAATCCAGCATGACTTGATGGGTCAGGCCGGCCGCGACTGTAAATGGGATGCCTCGCCAGGAGCCGGCGACATTTCGATGCATGTGGCCAAAGAACATGTGGCGGATGCGCGAGCTGAACGGGGCGATGACATCCCAAAGTTCTTCCTCGCCCTGCAGCGCGATCTGATCGAGCCGCTTCAGCCCTACTTTGACTGGCGCATGATGCATGAACATTAAAACTGGCTTATGGCTCTCCGTAAGCTGTGTCCTGAGCCATTCGAGGCGCACAGCATCAAACGCACCGCCATGCGTTCCGGCGGCCCAGGTATCAAGCAGAAGACCAACATGATCTTGCAGATCGAATCTGCTGTGGGCGTAACCGTCAGCGGCCAAATGCTCTGGAAAGATCGCGCCGAATACGCTGCGATGATCATGGTTACCCACGGTGATATGCAGCGGAGGCAAGCAGAACTCCGCCACGACATCTCGGAACAGTTCATAGGACGCTCGATCCGCCCGATCGGTGACGTCGCCGCTGATGACCAGCGCTGCCGCATCGGAATGGTAGACTTCGATCTCGGAAAGACAAGCTCGTAGACGGGCCTGCGGGTCAATCCCTCGCAGCAGGCTTCCACTCGGGACCAGATGTGGATCGGTCAACTGGATGATTTTCATTGTCTCGCGCTGTTTGCTGGGTTGAAAGGCCCGAAATCCATGACCAGGGCAGCATAGGGCTCCCAGGCAAGCTTCCGGCGCTTGGCGTAGAAAGCGCCATTGTTGTGCAGGATGATGAAGGGTACTTCTTCTGCAAAGATCTTGAGGGCAGCTCGGGCGAGCTGCTTGCGCTCTTGGCCATCGCTTGATTGCGCGTAAGCGGCGCCGATCGACTGATACTGCGGCGAATCCCATATCTTGAGGGCGTGCTGGCCGCCGCCTGGGCCGTACTGACGCCAGACCATGGAGGTCGGGTCGGGCCAGGATGGCAGAAAGGATTCATCCCAGATCGCGCTCAATGGTTTTGTGTAGACCTGGCTGAAATTCTCCATCTGATGGAGCACGACGTTGACGCCGACAGCCTTCCACATCTGCACCAAGATTTGCGCCGTCAGCACCTGGTTTGGATACCAATTGTTGAGCAGACGGTAGGCAATTGGATGGCCATTGTAGCCGGCTTCGCGCAGTAACGCGCGTGACCTGTCGGGATCGTAGGCAGGTGCAGGAAAGGTAGGATCATAGACGTCCCCGAATATCGGATATTGCGCCCCATGTGGAACATCGATTCGTCCTCGCCAGAGCTGCGCCATGATGAGTTCGCGGTCGATCGCAAGGCTCAGCGCCTGGCGAATACGCCGGTCCGATAGCCATGGAGCGGTCGTATCGATCGCGAGCACGCGCAGATTGGATATGGCACCCCCGACAACATCGAACCGGGAGGTCTCAATGGACTCGAACTGATCCGGCAGTAGATCCGATATCAGATCATAGTCGCCCGCCAAAAGGCCATTGACCCGCGAAGCAACCTCAGGAACGATCCGGAACTCGATGCTGGCGAATGGCGGAAGGCCGCCCCAATACTCATCGTGAGACTTGAGGATCAGACTGACATCCTTCCGGTTGGACATCACACGATACGCACCAGCACCGATCGGCGCCTTGAACCAGTTTTCCCAGCTGCCGGCGTTGCGAAAGGCTGCTTCGCTGACGATTTGGGCACTCCAAGCGGCGAGCTTCTTATCGATCGCGGGATCGGGAATCGTTGTCGTGACAAGGACTGTGCTCGGTCCCGTCGCCTGCACCGAGGCGATATTCTGCTGGTATTGCGAGGCGATCGTATTGCCGGTCCGGGTAGGACCGAGCCTTCGCTCTTTGCCAAGCGAAAACACGATATCGCCGGTAGTTACGGTCGAGCCATCGTGAAACTTGACGCCGGGGCGGAGCGTGAATTCGACGCTAGTGCTGTCGATACGTCGCCAACTTTCCGCGATGGCTGGTTTGACGGCCATGTTGTGGCTAAAGTCGATGCGTAGCAGGCCATCGAACGCATTGGAGAGCATCCGTAGCGCCGGCGTGTTGTTGAGCATCACCGGGTCCGCGTAGTCCGGCTGCGTCGGCACAGCGACGACGATCCTGGGTCGCCCTGATTGGGCGAAAGCCAATTCAGGCACCGCAGCTCCAAGCGTAACAGCCTTCAGCAGGGACCTTCTACTCAGGCCGGGCATGGGACGTCCTTTCTTGATAGAGCAAAGAGCGCAAACAGCTATCAGAGCGTGCCGTCGAGGCGATCGCGCAGCCAGTCGCCAATGAGCGAGACCGATAGCGCCATCAGCGATATGACGACTGATGGAATCATCAAAATCCAAGGCGCGCGGGCGAGATAGTCGCGGCCGTAGCCCACCATGGCGCCCAGCGATGTCGATGGCGGCTGCACGCCGAGGCCAAGAAAGCTCAAGCCGCTTTCGACCAGGATAATCTCTGGAAACGAGATGGTCATCGATACGATCAGCGTCGCGGCCACGTTGGGAAGGATGTGGCGCCAATAGACGTGAAGGGGACGGGCACCGAGCTGGCGGACGGCGCCGGCGTAACCTTGAGCATTGGCGCTAATCGCAAGGCCCCTGGCGATCCGCGCATAACGCTCCCATCCATGCAGCGCGAGCAGGCAGATAAAGACCGCAAGCGAGTTTCCGATGAAGGCAAGCACCGCGAGCGCCAGGATCAGAAATGGCATTGTGGCCTGGAAATCGACCAGGGCCAGGATGGCTTGTTCGATCCAACCACGAAAATGAGCGGCAACAAATCCGAGCGTGGTGCCGAGCACCGCTCCGACACCAGTCGCACCAAGCCCGATGAAAGCGCTCATCTGGATGGACAAGACCAAGCGGGACAACATGTCCCGTCCAAGCTCGTCCGTGCCGAACGGATGAGCAAGCGAGCCGCCCCATCCGATCGGCGGCGACAAACGAGGTTTCAGATCGATCGCTGCCGAGTCATAGGGGATAACCAATTGCGCCAGGACGGCGGTCGTCCCCAGAAGGAGAAGATATGCGAATGCGAGGCGGATAACGAGCGGTGTGCTTGGCGCTCGCGCGGCGTTCAGCTTCGACGATAACGGTTCGGCTATGATCCTCTGCAGCATCATGCATGCCCTCCCCGCCGGATTCGCGGATCGAGCAGGCCATAAAGGAGGTCGACGGCAAGGTTGCAGGTCACCATGGCTACGGCGATGAGGAAGAGCACGCATTGGACAATGGGCAGATCACGACTAGCGACCGAAGACACCAGCAGCCTGCCGACTCCTGGCCATGAAAACACGCTTTCGACCAAAACCGCGCCGGCGATCAGCTGTCCGACCATGAGGCCTAAGAGCGTGACCGTCGGGATTGCCGCGTTGGGCAAAGCATGCCGGCACACGATCGAGTGGGCCGGCACGCCTTTGGCCCGTGCGGTGCGGATATAGGGCTGCTCCAGCACGTCCAGCATGGCGCTACGGGTGTAACGCGCAAGGACCGCTGCGCTGCCGGCTCCCAGCGTGAGGACCGGGAGGATGGCGTGCTGCCAACTGCGTGCACCGCCGGACGGCAGCCAAGAGAGCCAAACCGAGAAGACCAACACAAGCAGTAAACCAAGGACGAAGGAGGGAATCGTGAAGCCCGCCACCGCCACAAGCATGATGCCGCGATCGAGAACGCTGTTGCGGCGGAGCGCAGCTAAGATGCCCGCCGGAATACCGATCAACACATTCATGAAGAGCGCGGGCACCGTGAGCATAAGCGTGACAGGAACACGCTCCGCGACGACGGCAAGCGCGTCACGACCTTCGCGCATCGAATTACCGAAGCTGCCAGTAACGACATGCGCCACATAGTCCAGGAATTGTACCCAGATTGGCTGATCGAGTCCCCAAGCTTTTTGGAACGCTTCACGGGCTTGTGCCGATGCATCATTGGAGAGGATCTCCAGCGCCGGATCCCCCGACAGGCGCAGCACAATGAATGCAAAGCCGACCACAACAACAATCGTGATCATTGTGCGCGCGAGCCGCGTCAGAGCAAACCAAGCCATCAATGCGCCCTCGCCAGCTGAAGCGGTTCTGGTTCGCTAACCAGGTGGCAGGCAACCTTGCGGCCAGCAACTCCGCTGTTGAGGAGCATGGGCCGCAGATGGCGGCAGGTTGGCCGAGCAAGGGGGCAGCGCGGATGGAAATCGCATCCGCCAGGGCGCTCAGTCGGGCACGGCGGATCACCCGCGAGGGTGATCCGTCGTGTCCTTGGCTTACGCGCGTCCGGCACGGCCGAGACCAAGGCACGTGTATAGGGGTGAAGCGGCGCCTGCAGGATGTCATCGGTTGCCCCCTCCTCGACGATCCGACCGAGATACATGACCGCGAGACGCTTACTGATCTGCCGCACGGCGCGAAGATCGTGGCTGATGAACACCATCGCGACGCCGAACTGATGCTGGACCTCGGCAAACAGGTTGATCACCTGAGCCTGGATCGAGACATCGAGCGCCGATATCGGCTCGTCACATACGAGCAGGTCCGGCGACGTTGCCAGGGCACGTGCGAGCACCACACGTTGTCGTTGGCCGCCGGACAATTCATGCGGCAAGCGGGTCCCATGCTCCTCGGAGAGACCCACGCGCGCCAGAAGTGTTGCCACTTGGGCCATCCGCTTCGCCGCCTTGTCAACACCATGAATGACGAGCGGCTCAGCGACCTGTTCAGCAACGGCAAGCCGCCTGTCCAGCGCTCCCAACGGATCCTGGTAGACGAGTTGCATCCTTGCGCGCAGCCGCCGCCAGGCTGCAGTTTTGCTGGGCGGCATGACGTCATTGTCAAATTTAACGAGGCCCGCATCTGGCTTTTCAAGGCCGAGCACCAGGCGTCCGAGCGTCGACTTCCCGGAACCGGATTCTCCGACCAGACCGAGCGTCTCGCCCTTGGCTAGCGAAATCGAAACCCCATCGACGGCCAACACCCGATGCCGCGGCGCGAACGGACTGCCCGATGAGGGATAGGTCTTTGCAAGACCTTGGGCCAGGAGAAGTGCATCGCTCACGCCACGATCTCCAAAGGCTTGGCGTCATCCGCCCGCAGGCACGCGACCAGCCAGCCGTCGCGGTCGGTGCGGAGATCGGGTTCCAGGTGGTCGCAGATGCCGGCACGATGTCGGCATCGCGGGGCAAAGGGACAGCCTTGGTGCGGAAAGCGTCCGTTGGTGACAGCTTCCGAAATGCCGTTTAATTGCTGCAAAGGCCCATCAAAACTTGGAAGCGCCTCGAGCAAGCTGCGCGTATAAGGGTGACGTGGTGCAGCAAACAAGTGGTCGACGGGCCCGGCCTCAACAACCCGGCCGGCATACATCACATAAGCGCGGCTGCAGACCTCGGCGATCACGCCGAGGTCGTGCGAAATCAAGACCAAAGCCATTTCGGTTTCACGCTGGACATCGCGCAAGAGATCGAGAATTTGCGCCTGGACAGTTACATCGAGCGCTGTGGTCGGCTCATCAGCGATCAATAAGTCAGGCCTGCCGGCCAATGCCATGGCGATCATCACCCGCTGGTTCTGTCCGCCCGATAGTTCGTGGGGGTAGGATTTGAGCCGTCGCGCGGCAGAGGGAATACGGACGAGATCGAACAGGCGCGTGGCTTCGGCCCGCGCGGCCGCGCGGCCCATGCTGCGATGCAGCTGCAGGACCTCGATCACCTGGCGACCGACCGTCAGAACCGGATTGAGTGCGCTTTGGGCATCCTGGACGATCATCGCGATCCGCTTGCCGCGAATGCGCGACAGGCTTTTGCTCGACGCCCCCAGGAGCTCTTGGCCGTTCAGCCGGGCGCTCCCCGAGATCACTGCACTGGGCGGCAGTAAAGCGAGAGTGCCGAGCCAGGTCACTGACTTTCCCGATCCACTCTCTCCAATGATGCCGACGGCTTCGCCCCTGCGGATCTGAAGATCGATCGCTCGCACGGCTCTGGTTGCTCCAAAGCTGACCGACAGCTGTTCGATGCTCAGGAGCTCGCGCACACCTTGCCCCTCATTCTGGTGCGCTAGCACGCGAGCACCACGACAATCCCGGAGCGCCCCAGTTCCGCTTCGCCGAGTCGTGTATCGCCCATCACCTGCGCAGACGGGAAGGAAACAGCAAAAGGTGCAGCCATGGGGCCACACTGCTTCAGACTTTCGGGCACGAACGATGCCATTGCAGGTTCCTTTCACATCGGCAAGATCGCTGCAAAACCGGACGGTGCCGACAAAAACAGTTACCGTAGCACAGCGATGGAGCGAGAGAACTCCAAGACCCTTCCTGCTACAGGCGCATGACACTCATCGCCTAATGAGACGCAAGCATCTAAAAATGCGATGGCAAACAACCCTTTCCCGGAAAGCCAACCAAAAGAGTGATCTGCCGCTCAGAGAAAGGTGTCGTATGGCGCGTACGCACAGCGCTCTCTCGTAATCAGGGCCGAGGCCCGCAACCGCAGAGTTTTGGCAGGTGAGATCCTGTTGCCAAAGCGAACGGCGCTCCTGCCATCGCTCTCCACCGCCGCTCCAAGATCGAGGCCGATCCGGGGGGCCAACGCTAGCGCATGCGCCGACCTACAGGGATGGAAGCAAAACCGGGGCATCAGCGAATCGCGAACTCAAATAGCCAGGATGGCCGACGTCGCTCGTTTTGCCCCGATAAGGCGATTGATCCCGGTTATCAGTCCTTCGCAATTGTGCAGGCCCATCGGTCATGGGGCTCGCGCAAGTCATTAAATCTGGAAACCCGATTTGGGGAGCCGCAAGGACTGGCGCGTATGACGAACACGGCTCATAGAAGTGGAATGCTACGGGTCCAGCCTCATCGAGGTTCTCTTGCTCGGGCAGTGCAAGCAAGTCGAGGAGCGGGCCGACCCCATGGTGTCCATCAACGGCGCTGTCGCCGATCGAGCTTTGCCGCCTAATACGGCTGTCCATCAAGATCTTGAGGCTAAACCGCCCTAGACCTGTGTCTGGCGAGAGGCGAGCGCCTGTCCCCGCTGCCTACGCCCAAGGATGAACCGTCACGTGGTGTCGGCTCTCGCGGCCGGTGAGCGAACCCCGAAAAGACTCCCTTTGGCCAGGGGCCGATTGGATTCTGCTCACCAACACAGACCTTCATATGCCGTGCACTTTGGACTTACCGAGCATCTCTGCCGTCCTCGAAAGGCGACGCTCCACAGAACATCACCAGTTGCGCTGCGCCCGCAGCAGCAAGGTCAGTGTGCTCTGATCCTTCAGCTCGTATAGAGCGATCGGCTTGGCGACGGTTAATTGCAGCGGCAGTGTTACGACACTGCCGCTCGCATACTTCTGATCGAGCCTCGTGTAAGCTACGTCGGCCGAGAAGGTTAAATTCTTGATCGGCGTCCAGCGTGTGATGAGGCCAACGGCTCCGTAGTTGAAATCCGGGTTACAGCCAGCAAGGCCGCTGGATAGCGAGAGGCCTGCAACAAAGGCTCCGCAGACATAGCCTTTGGCCGTATGGTTGTACCGAACAGCTGCCCAGCCGCCATAGATCCCGGTATTCCAATATGCATTCCAATTGTGGGTGTAACCAGCTCGGAAGCCGTAAGTTGTGGTCAACTCCTGTTTAGTGCCGGCCACAAAGACGGAATCAGACAGACCCGCAAGACCCAGGCTTTGATAGGCGCCGGCGATAGCTGTGCCGCCGTACATCGCGTAGGTGGTCGCCATATTCTCGTTGAAGTCGTAACGGCTCGCACCCTTAGTATACACGCCAGATATGTTGATTGTGTCACCTGGCCCTGTCAGGATGTTCTTGATCGAGATGGCCAACTGAGCGGCCCACCCCCATTTGTCAGCGGGATGGCCGGTCGTTTCGTCGGCACCGTTGTAAGCGGCATGGTTGTCATGTGCCGCAACGGACGCCTGGAAAAGTCCCCAGGCCTGATCCACGCGCAGCATGGCAATGAAGTCTGGGGCGGCCGCACCGCCGATGTCGTTGCCACCATACGCACCCGTCGCGAGCCCAGCTGAGGTCGCAGCGCTCACGTTCCAGACGCTAGTTGTGGCATGAGCGACTTGATCCTGAGCTGAGAAAGACGCGGTAATGCCTTGGCCGAAATCTGCTGTATAAGTGAACTGGTTGACGCCTGTGACCCATCCGGTTCCGCCTGGCAGATCATCGTAATTATTCGCGGGATAGTTCGTCCAAGGCACGGAGAACTGCGAGATCGCCTTCCCCACGGTGAACCCGGCGAACTGAATGAAGGCGGAATAGACGCCGAGGGTACCGGCGGCGATGCCACCTGGGCTGGCGTTGTTTGGCGCCTGAACACCGGCGATCGCCGAGTAAACGGTCGCACCCGTTCCGGCGCCACTGTAGGCTCCATCCGTCCAGGTTAGGCCTGTCTCGAAGAAGGTCCGAAGCGTGCCATATTCGGTCGCCGTTCGTGTATCGATATTCAGATCTCCGCGGGAGCGCGACGTATAGGCATTACTGAGGCGCGTCCGGGCGCCCGCCACTCCATTGTAAGCTGGGTCGAAATCACTGTTGCTGTTCACGACCAAGTCAGTGCGCAGGTAACCGCCGAGTTTGACGCAGGTGTCCGTGCCTGGAATGTAATAGAAGCCAGCGCCATATAACGAGCAGACTCTCACGTACGCGACCGTTTTGGCCCTCAGCGGCAGGTCCGCCGCTTGTGTGCCGGTCCACTCCGCCAATCCTGCGGCAAAGCTGAGAATACCTAACGCAGTCCTGTAGTTAGAATGAGAATACTTACGCCCGAACGTCATTGCCTCTCTCCTTGCCAGCCTTTGTGGCCCGCCCAAGTAGCGTCGGGGAACAACCGTTCGGTGACACGCATCGAATAATGCGATCGAACCCTCCAATTCGATGATGCTTATAGGTCGGTTATAATCAGTGGTTTGATGTCCATCCAAATGGCTGCCCTTCGCGGATGGTCGCCGAAAGAACGTCTCAAGGACTGACTGTGCGAACCGCGTGCGCGCCTGGCATGGCAGCGGCGCCGAGAAACAGTTCGATCTGCTCCAACCGCCCAGCAAAATCAGGATTCGAAGCTCCGGACTCTGCTGCTTCAATTCGGCGAGCTCGGCGAATTGCCACTGATGGAATTAAGGCGCAGTTCTGTCGCAGCAGTTGATATGATCGCCGTATCGACGCTCAGCCGACAGGGCTGATCGTATCGGCGGCGCGATCCAAAGCGGGGACGGGCCCTTCTTGAGAACGGACGTTCTAGGAAGGACCTGAGTCCGGGGTCTCATTCGGCTTATGCACCTAGCTGGCGCCAGCCGAAGCCGGAAAATCGATG
Organism: Bradyrhizobium genomosp. III; assembly: GCF_000261705.1. Taxonomy (NCBI): domain Bacteria; kingdom Pseudomonadati; phylum Pseudomonadota; class Alphaproteobacteria; order Hyphomicrobiales; family Nitrobacteraceae; genus Bradyrhizobium; species Bradyrhizobium genomosp. III. The sequence continues at coordinate 24,531 of NZ_AJQF01000474.1, forward strand.
ATCCTGTCCGCGTTTAAGGTGTCCTTCCACGGAGGCGCGCAGTGCAACGAAGGCAGCACCCACGGCGGACGATTTCCATAACGCAACACCAGTATTTCGCCGCATTCGAGGAAGGATCTCTTTAGTCAATCAATAGAGACCGGCGAACGCCTAGAGGAGAGGAGACCGGGACAAAGCGAAGTTTTTCGCATCAATCGCCACGTCCGCCGTTGCGACACCAACATCCTGCGGACCAAAAATCGGCCATGCGCCGCTTTTGACCGTCAGCACGCTATGGCTACGCATTACCGCGACTCTCCCATTGCTAGAACTGATAGGAGAACCCGGTTCGCAATTCAGGTACCCTACACCAGCTGTGCTTGGCACGACCAAACCGCATTAGCCTATGCGGCCGCCACGAAGATGATCCTTGATGTCATTCCATCATGCGCAGTATAAGTCGCCTGGCGAGCCCCGTTCGCGTGACTCCGCCCCACGGATTGTTCTCGTTGGCCGAGATCGGGCCGGTAACTGGGTCGCCTGCGAACGACGGGGCGCATTTGGCGGCTTCTTTATCAGCCGCACCCAAGCTCTGAGATATGCTCTCTTCGAGAACGGCGGCCATCCGGAGTGCATCATCGAGGTAACGCGTGCAATTGAACTCGATTTTCGGACGCCACAGCCCGAACAGTAGGACGCTCCGCGGCGTCATGCGCTCCGCTACGGGCGAACTCGTATAGTTTTATCAGAAGAGCTTTCAGGACGGCCCTGATGCTTTGCTCTCGAGCCCTTCCGCACATCACCACGGTGTTGAGCTAAAGCGCAGATCGGCTTCGCCGGCTCAACTCCCGACCCGGAGACCCCGCTTTTCTCTTAGTGTCACCTACCATTTCGAGCAATTGATCGAGATGACAGAAGCACATCATTTGTCGAGCGATGAACGTTGATCTATCGCCGCGCGGCAGTCTGCACGGGCGCCTGGCCGGCGTGGTGTCGCCTTGCTGCATCAGCACGCATCCGCACCGAACGCAAACAACCCAATCGCTGATTTTTCGGCGATCAACTGCCTTCTTCCACAGCCTGTAGCCGCCGACCGGAACAGCTTCACGACATGAGCCTTCATGGTACGGCAGGCTGACGGGCAACATTGATCACTTAGCTGTCAGCTCATGTTTTACGATCCGACTTACTATTGATGTCGAGAGCTCTTCAACTTTGATTCGATTGAACCGACGTGCACGCGTGATTTGGACTAGCGCTCAGGATTCGTGTGCTTGTCTTTGCTCTTGTAACGGAGCAACTCACGATAACCGCGCCGCATGAGGCGCAGCCCCACCTTAACCAGGCGAATGGACCGGCTGCGCAGATCGTGTGTTTTCCCGCCTCGGTAATGCGAGCTTTGCCAAAAAATGCCTACCGCGATGTTGCGATGGCTGTTGCCTTCCAGCCACCCATCCACTGCACGCAAAGCGAGAATGTGCCGGGCGTCGCGTTCCGATTGATCGACTAAGAGGGGACGATCCAACGGGACGCTGTTCGAGTGCCAACCCGAAACGATGTGCAGCTTGTAAACGGATGGCGAAGTTGCGGTCGAGCGGCAAGTCGAACACGATCATTGTTCCACTCGGCGGGAGTTCTGTTAGCCAAAGCCGATGCTTCGCTCCACCGAGTGGCACGACAGCATGCCATCCGGCCGGTGCTTCACGCAACTCGCTGCCTGTCAGGTCGGCGAAATCAAGGTACACACGGCTTAGACACCATCCAGCCGACCGCCGTGCGGACGATCAGCACGCTCGACGGCGCCTCAGGCGACCAGAAAACAGCCTGTTTGTCGAAAGTCTTCCGGATCAGCCGGAAAACGTCAGTCCCCAATTACGCCGGAAGTGGTCCGTCGTGCTGGACCGTTTGCTCCTGTGCAGAGTCCTGAAGTCTTTTTGATAGTCGTGGTCGCGGCGTAGCCACTCCCACGCTATGTCGGCCGCTTCTGCCTGCTTGACTTCGTGGTATGCGCACTTTGATCTCCAGTCGGCAGCATGGCACTATTTCCCCGCATGTCCGAATGCACGTGCAAAAGAAACTGCGCGGTCGTGACGATTTATGGCTGCACAGCCACAACCGTTCAAGATTGATGCGTTTTGGCGATGGAACAATCAACTTCAGCGATTTGAAAAGGACCCACCTCGGCTTCGGAACTGTCACTCTTCCTTCTCGGCAATTCGGTGCGGGCGATCGCGATTACTTCGGCGTGCCCTACCAACAGGCTGGTGGTGCGCGATGCGAGGAAATGAGGCATTGGCCGTGCCTCGCGCACCACGCGATCCCCAACTGTCCGCGAACCGACACTGGGCATTCTTGCTTTCGTTTCCGCCCAACCGAGCTCCGGACTGGTATGGCTCCCCTAAGCCTCAGTCCAAGGTTAATCGGTTATGCCGAAGCGTAAACTGGGACGGAATGCTAGTCGACCAGGCGCCAGCGACGCCTGCGACGATTCTTGATCACTGCTTCCAGCTCGTGATGGGCGCCCTTGTGCCTCGATAACCGCCCGATCGACGGATGATGGCTTTAACACGCCCGCTCACGGATGACACCGAAGCACGCATCTGGTCGCCAGCAAAGGGCGGCCTGGATTGGATTTGATGCTGCGTATCCGAATGTGTAACCAGCAAGACCATCGTGGCAGGCGCCGCGGCAAAGCATTGGTCCAGGACGCGCAAGCGACACTATTGCGCACACATGCAGCGGCGGAACATGCCCCCTCCGTCTCAGCCAAGTTCCTGCGGATTTGACGCAACGATCTAGGGTCCAGTCAACTACCAAACCTCGCAATTGATTCACATGACAGATGGATGTCATCTTCACTGCACGAACGTCGGCCGATCAAGCGAGGAATTTGGCATGCAAGATCAATCCCAATCTGTTCTCGCCAATCGTCCAGATCATTCCGCTGATTCTTCAGTTGCAGAAATGTTGCGGGCCGAGGTCTGCTCCAGCAGCCAACTCTCGTTCCTTATGGAAGCACATGACGGCCTCTCCGCCGCGATCGCCGAGCGCGCGGGCTTCAAAGGGCTCTGGGCATCTGGTCTGTCGATCGCGTGCTCGCTCGGTTACCGTGACGCGAACGAAGCGTCCTGGAGCCAACTCGCCGACGTAGTCGAGCGGATCGTGGACTCGAGCCGACTGCCTGTCCTCGTCGACGGTGATGGAGGCTTCGGTAACTTCAACAATGCTCGTCTGCTGGCACGCAAACTCCATCAACGGGGTGCAGCCGGTGTCGCGCTGGAGGACAGCTGCTTTCCCAAGATGAATTCGTTTGTTGGCGATCGACATCCGCTCGCCGAAGTCAACGAATTCTCCGGCCGTCTGCGCGCGGTGAAGGATGCATTGGCCGAAGACTTCGTTCTTGTGGCCCGCATCGAGGCACTGATTGGTGGTAAAGGGATGGACCAGGCCATTATGCGCGCTCACGCTTACGCGGACGCCGGAGCCGACGCGATCCTCATTCACTCGCGAAGGAATGCCGCAGATGAGATCGTTGCGTTCGCACGCGCTTGGCAGAACAAGTTGCCTCTCGTGATCGTTCCCACGAAATATTATCGAACACCAGCCTCTGTGTATCGCGAAGCTCGCATCTCCACAGTGATCTGGGCCAATCACTCGATGCGAGCGGCAATGGCAGCAATGGGGCAAGTCTGTCGTCGTATTATGACCGAGGAAAGCACTGCGAGCATTGAGCCTGGTATCGCGACCCTTGATGAGGTCTTTGAATTGCTAAGATATGACGAATTGGCACGAGCGGAAGCTCGATATCTGCCTGGGCAGCGATGCGGGGCTTTTCATTCAGACGGCGGCATCGATTTTGTAGGGGGCTGACATGAAAGGTTCGCCTCGCAGCGCCAATCGTGACATGCCGGGTTAAAGGAGAGCGCACATGCTGGCGGAGCGAACAGCCCTGTTCAAACACTCGGACAGAGCTGCGGCATGGACCGCGGCCAAAGCGGCTACCTTGAGCGCCGAGCAGATCATCGATCTGACCGCTGAAGAGATCCGGAGTGATCTACCGCCGATGGTGCGCGAGGGCACCATCATCGCGATCAATCGCAGTATCAACCGCGACACTGAGACAGGCGCCCCGACGGAGCTCCGAGAGGCGATCGCTCGCAGAATTTCCTCCGAGACTGGTCAACCCTGGTCAATGGATGAAGTCGCAGTTACGAACGGCTCCAGCCACGCTCTCTTCAGCGCAGCTATGGTGCTTCTGAATCCGAAAGATGAGGTGCTCATCCCCGTTCCGCATTGGACTTCTTTCCCCGCGCAGGTTCTCTTGGCAGGCGGAGTTCCGATTTTCATCGAGACCAGGGACAACAATTACGTGCCGAAGCCTTCAGATCTCGCTGCGGCAGTTACGTCAAGGACTAAAGCGATCGTTGTCAACACCCCGAACAATCCGACAGGCACGATTTACGACCGCGAAACTCTTACTGAAATTGCGCATCTTGCGGCCGAGCGGGATCTCTGGATTGTGTTCGATGAGTGCTATGGGGCTTTCGCCCATGCTCCACACACCCATCATCCGATTGTGTCGGTCGCTCCTGCGGCGCGTCATCGCACGCTAATCGTTAATTCGTTCTCCAAATCCCTCGCCCTGAGCGGCTGCCAGATTGGTTATCTCGCCGGCCCCAAATGCGTTATAAGCGCCGCGCTGGCGCTACAACGCGATACGGCCTGCAACCCAGATGTTCTTTCCCAACATGCACTGCTCCATCATTTGGATTCGGGTGATGTCGTCTTCCAACAAAAACTTCAACGTCAAGTCAGCGAGGCGCGAACGCTTGGGCTCTCGGTTCTTTCGACCCTGAAGTCGATCCCGCAACCTGCAGCTCAAGGCGGATTCCACTTCTATCTAGATATCAACGGGTGGCGGCAAAGCACCAAGGGGCCAGGCCCCGAATTCAACGCCGATGACGTCGTTGACGTATTGCTGATGGACGCTGGTGTCGCGGCAGCTTCGGGCACGATCTTTGGCGATTCAGACGGGGTCCGGCTCTCCTATGGGATTGACCTTGGCTCGCTCGACAAGGGCTTGCGGCGTTTGTCCGCAACTTTAAACACGTGGCATTGAAGTCCTGGTGTGATCGGCATGCTTAGCGTTGCGGAAGGTTAGCACTATGGCTGAAGTTCCTCGCCGCGCTATCGTGCTTGCAGCCGGCCTCGGCTCGTGCCTGCGGCCGCTGACGGATCTGCGGCCAAAACCACTGGTCGAGGTTAACGGCATGCCGATCCTGCACAACGCCCTGCGGAATCTGGAGGCCATCGGCGTCGGTGAGGTGACGGTTGTGGACGCCATCCAGTATGCCTGCGGCAGGC
>NZ_AJQF01000475.1:0-13433 GCF_000261705.1 Bradyrhizobium genomosp. III
ATGTCGAATCCACGATTTTCGATCGCACCGGGAGGCTTATTCCCTGTGGTTGGCGCGTGAGGTACTGCTTTCGGGAGACTGCCTCCTCCTCGAGGGAGACGTTTTCTTCGAGCAAGATGCATTGCGCCGCCTGAGCGGTGCAGCGAGCGATGTGGCAGCAGTAGCTCCCTTCGAAAAATCGATGGAAGGGTCTGCAGCTCTTTTGTCCGACGACGGCTTCATCACAGCTTTCCGCATGAAGCAAACGGCGGCCAACATCATCACAGCCGGCCCGCAGCTTTTCAAAACTATGAACCTGCTACGATTTTCAGGCTCGACCCTCAAGGCAACGATCGTTCCAGCACTGGACGATGTTATCGGGTCCGGAGCCAGGCAGGCCTACACCGAGGTGGCCGAAGCCGCTTCCTGAGGTACGACCTCAGCTCCCAAGCTGCGTCCGGCGACAGCGGCACGATCCGCGACCTTGTGGAACTTCGATGCCCGGATCTGCAAAATGCCGTGGCGCGACGGAAAGAGCCCTACAGCGCAGGGCCGAAGGGCTCTCGCCTCCTCGCTGTTTTCTGCCGCCCGCAAATGAGCGTTCTCGTAAGGAGCCCCCTCCGTCCAGGGATAGGGATTGTCTCCACTCAGTTGCCGGGCCACGCTCTCCCACTCGGCTTCTGTCGGCAGACGGACCTGTTGACCTTTGTCCAGTTTTCCCTGCTTGCGAAGCCGGGCGTCGATCCAGCTCGCATACGCCAGCGCCTCCCACCAATTCACCCCGACCACAGGTTGATTGGGCCTGTTGTGTGAAGGCGCGGACCAGTACATCGGGGAAGATCGCTTTATCATTCGCTCGCATTGATCCGGGAAGTCTTCAGCAATCAGGCGCTGCCCAAGCACTTCACTTGTGAGGTGCGTCGGTGCGACGTCCCGGGCCCGGTTCAGGACGGCATTGCGGACGTCATCATCACCGCTTGCCCACGCCCATCCTTCGGCAGTCTGCCAGTGCTCCCGCTGCTTATAGCCTCCATCATCCAGGAACTGCTTGTATTCGGCGTTGGTCACCAGGAACGCCGATAACGCAAAGCGGCTTAGCATTCCCTTGATCGGTGGTGAGGCAGGAACGCTCGAATATTTCGTTATTCTGGTGATATGATTGGTTGATCGCCCAATCTGCCTGGGTCCGGTCTCTAGCCAGAATAGCCTCGAACTGAACTCGGCCTCGAGTCTCGGGTCGCCTAACGTGCCCAGAAGATCGCCGATCCGCATCCTCTTCGAGAATGGCAGCGAACGCCTGCTCAGCCACTTGAGCAGCTCGGATTGGGTCGCCAGGATTCTCTGTTTGAGGTCCCGCATCAAGTTCTGGCCATGCGTGACGGATACCACTTCGCTGAGCATTTCGGCTCTAGCCAGAGCAGCTTCGATCGTGCGGCTTCCAGGCCCCCCTCTCAATTCACCAACGAAAGCGTTTATTTCGTTCTTTCCTTCTTCGCTTGCCGCCCGCAGTCCGGCCCAATACCGTATCGGCGCATGCCACTTCTCGAGTAATGCGTAACCACGTCGCTGGGTGACCGGTCGCTTCGCCAACGCATAACCGGCCAGCACCTCGCGAAACACGTTGTGGGCGAACTCGTATTCATTTCGCCGCATCGGCTGCAAGATGCCATGTCCGCGCCGGATATGAGCCGCAATACTCGTGATGAGGTTTTCCCGGGTTTCGAAGGGCGTCGCTTCCGAGAGCCGGCACGTGTTCTTTGAGACCCGCCGAAGATCTTCGTCAGTCAGTATCTTTGTCCCGCCCTGTACGAGCCGTTCTTGCGCCGTGAAGGCGGCTTCCGCAAGCGCGTCCAGAATCCAGCTGCCATGATCGGTAACGAGAAGCTTCTGATCCCCGAACAGGTGCTTTTTCATGAAGAGCCGGTCAACAGCCCTGAGACACAATTGACTCACAGACGACGGGATATCCCGGCTCTCGTCCGAATAGATCGTTTGCAGGATGTTAAGCATCAACGGCGTCAAGCAAACAGCACCGAGCTCGGAGTTCGTCGAAATTGCATTGGCTACATCGAGTTTGCGCTTCTCCAGATCTGCTGTGCCAAGCCCTTCTTCTGCGCGAAGTCGAATCGCAACGTCGTGCCAGCGAACCACTGCTTCCCTTGCCTGTTCTGGCGAGAAATTAGAGATTTCAAACAGGGCCGCTGGCCTTATCTTGGTTCGATCGTCCTCGTGCCAGTCGGCCACGCGGCTGGTCAATATTGTGCTGAGGCGACCTGTACGGAAGCTTTCGTTGTTTGGGATGTTGACGCTTCGTATCAAGGAGGCAGCCTCAATCCGTGTTGGGATTTGGTCGCCGGCTCCGTACGTCATTGGAAGCTCGTCCAGGCCGTCGAAGATCAATGTGGCGCTCTTGAGGGATTTTTCCATTTCGAGGAGCGCCCATTCGTCCAGCACGAGACCAACAGCTCGCACTGCACATTCTACGATCGCCCGCTGATTGGTCCTGTCCTTCAGCTTCAAAGACGCGAGTGGCACGTAGAACGCAAAGCGGTCTAGCTTGCTTGCAAGAAATTCTTGAGCAAAGCTGGTGGTCAGGAACCGAGCGAGGGTCGATTTGCCATATCCCGGATGGCCAATCACGACCGCACATTGCTCTGTGGTCGTCCACAGAGCATTTATATCCCGCTCGACATTTCGTTCATCGGCAGTTCGGAACGTCGGCGGCACCCATAGCTCGCGGAGATTGCTACGCCGGGCAGCAGCTCGACCAGACCGATCGAAGACGAATTCGGCAGGGTCTCCGTACTCCAGGCTATCCAGCTTGGCGATCGCTGCAGCCAAATACTTTGCCTCGCCGTCGGCGAGTGATCTTCGAACGGAAGATGATGATGGCGCTACTCTGATCACTTTCTCTTCAGGAGTTCGCTCCCTTGGCACATCCATCTGTTCCTCGCAATATTCTCTACGAATCTCGCATACGCGGAAATTGGCTCAGCGCCGTCAGACTCCCGGTCGCGGAGCGTCTCCAATAACCGCCTTCCCGAGACACAAAATACAGGACCGGTTCTGGGATCTGGCTCGGCTCCCGATCGTCCAGCAGCGGCACATTGAATGTGTTCTGGTTGGGCAAAATCGGCCTTTGCGTATCCACCAAGGGCCGGCCCTCAGCTTCGACCCACCAAATATAGATCGGCGCCTTTGTCAGGTTCTGTATTTCGAGATCCCATTGCCGGCCCCTCACCAGATCTGTGACATCCTCTTTCACGAGCTGCGACGTAAGCCAGAAATAGACCGCCGTCTGTTCATCAATCGACTTCTGTTCTTGTTCCTTCCGATATTTCCCAAACTGCCAGATGAGCGACACCAACGCGGTCATTACGCCAAGAAACGTCGCGCTACCGGATACAACTTGGCCCCAGGAGCCGAATTTTTGATAATCAATTGCGCCGAGCCGAATGCCCCAGTAATTGAGCGTAACGAGCATTAAACAGAAGAAGAGCAGCAGCAGAACGGCTACCCAAAGTAACGCGAACACGATCTGGTCAGTCGTGCTGCGCCGCAGTTCAGGGCTGCGCATTTTCGGTCACCTGACCCTATAGGCGTCCTTGCCAAACTTGATCATGTTGATGATCGATGCGACCGCCCGGTTGGCCATCGCATCCCGCGCATCGCTTGTGAGCGAGGCAATATGGCCGGTTATCATCAGCCGCGCCGGTATGAGCAACTTAGCAGCGGCGGCGATCTCGGCCTGCTCGTAGAACCCATCGAAGGCAGCATAGCCGAGCTTTCCTGACGAAAGGGCGTCCAACAAAGCTGTTGGGTCAACGATCTCGGCGCGCGCGCTGTTGATCAGGATGAGCCCGGGCCTGAACCTGTCAAACTGTCTTCGCCCGATCAAACCGCGCGTTTCGGGATTGCCTGGTGTCATGACAATCAGGACGTCGACACACTCCGAAAGCTCGTCAAGCGGCCGGTAAGTCAACCCGAAGCGCGCCTCCTCGGCTGGCTTTCGGGTTCTTGAGAAGTAAGAGACGGGACAATTAATGCCCAACCTCAAAATTTCAGCAATACGAGTGCCAATGCCGCCGAGGCCCACGATTCCGACATGCAGATTCGCTAAGTCTCTTTGTTTTTCCTCCTTCCCGGAATTTCCCTCAGAGTACGCTAGCGCGTATTGATGAATTCGGCGGGTCGAGTTTAAAAGCAGGCCGATTGTGAATTCGGCAACGGCATTGCTGAGAGTACCGGGCGTGTTGGTGACTGCGATTCCGCACCTGTCAGCCGCATCGGCATCGATAAATGATTGATACCCCATTCCAAGAAAGGCGATTATCTTGAGTTTCTTTGCGCCTTGAAGTGCCTTTGCTGTTGCAAACTCGTCTCCGCCCAAGAGGTATCCCGCCTTGTCGGCCAGGGCTGCCGCGAGTTCATCCTCAGATAACAGATGAGTCGGATTCTCGACCACAAACCCCGCTTCAACCAGCGGCTTTAGCAATTCCTTGCGGACGCTCGTGCCAGTTACCAAGATCTTGTCTGACATGGTCACTTCCTTTTTGTTAAACGTCCAGCTGCGCCTCGCGCAGCAGCTCGTCATAGTAGCGCACCCTCGCGCTGACGCCGTCCGACGCGCCGGCCAGATACTGACGTGCGTCATAACCTAGCTTTTCAAGCGCGGTCGCCGCTTCAGCGATGAGGCGGGTATGCGCCTCATCTTCTCCAATGTTCGCGTGAAGGAAGCTTTTGTAGTCTGCTGATGGCAAAGCGGCATCGAAACAAGCCTCCACGGCTCGGTATTCGGCGAGAAGCATTTGCTCATTTCCGACACCAAGAGCTCCAAGCGCTCGCATTGGGTCAGCCTCAGTTTGCTGCAAAGCCTCGATGAAAGATGCTACCGCCTCGGTTACTTTGACCGGTTGATCTGATAGCCCAATGGACCTGCACAACTTCCAAATGAGCCAGGGGTGAGAACGATCTGCAATCCCGCCACGGACTGAGCTGTGCTCGCCATCGACGACCGGCATCAGGAGTGAGCGAACGTGAACATTCGCAATCCTGGCAATCACTCGGAGCAGGATCTGCGAAAACGGGTTGGTGACGACAGCCTCCTGGCTCGCCCAAAGCGCTAGAGCATCTGGGTGATTCTTTGCGTACTCGAAAAAGGGATGTACCTCTATTCTAGCGCGCCGCTCAATCGCTTCCGCTTCGGCAATGAATGGGGCAATCGGCCAATGGACAATTGGCTGGAAATATTTGTCCACTGGAAACGCGGTCCTTGGCAACGCATCGCTATTCATAGCTTCCCTCAGCATTCCCGGTACCCCCCTCCGTGCGAGCTCATAATAGTATCAAAGTACGTATTCACCGCGATTTCATCGTCTTTCGCAGCACTCCAATCTGCTCAAGACTCAGAAGCACGCCCGTCATGACAGGTTGTGAGATTGCGGGCGCACGGCGCTCTTCATTTAGGATGCACTAACGCAATGGCGAGCGGCTGCGGGGCCCTTACAACAAATGCCACCTATTCGTCCAATACCGCCTTCCTGGTACCGGCCTTGCCCATCCCGCCGAGCCAGACCCGGAAATGTTCGCAGATGGCTGCTTGCAAGACATTGCGCATTTTCGGCGGATTGAAGCCCTACCTGCAGTTCGCTGCTCGACCGAGCTCTTTTAATTGGAACAACGACGAGAAATTGCGAAACTAACGGCCGAACGGCGCAGGAATTCAGCGATTTTTTAAGTCTTTGCGCAGCATCGAGGCCGACACCATCATCTGGAAAACGTCGCGAGCTCACGAGACCGCGGTCCCTAGGGGCGCCCCCTGGGATGTCGTGAGCCGAACCAGCTCCTGATAAGGAGCGGGCAGCGCTGGAGACCAGGCTCCAGGGCGAATCCGCCGGGTTCGCCTCGGCGCTTCGCGTCGCACTGAATGATCGACAGCTGGCGCGTACGAATGGCGGTTAGACACCTGGTCCAGGTTTGACCAAGGAGAAGGTTTCGATCGGGCTTCTGGCAACAGCTGCGTAACGGCGCCCCCCAAGAAGGCGCAGCGCAAGCATCCGATCAACAGCTAAAGAGTGGAAGATCGGCAACCTGTGCGAGGACGTAAAGACAGGGAATGACCTGGCTCTCTGCTTATCGATCTTTGAGAACGCATTGATGAATTGCAGCGGGATCTCGCGGCCGGCACGCGCGAGCGTCAAGAGATTAGATCAGACTACGGGTATCTCAAACGGCCCTGGATCTATGGGCCGATCCGGGCCGTAGGGAGAGAAGCCTACGTTCTACCAAACGGCTGGGCAAGCGGGAGAGGCTCATCCTTGGACCACACCATGCCCGGTCTCTGCTCGCGGTAGCGAAGGCCAGGGTTTAAAAAGGGGCACGCGAGCCGGGGTGGTGGCCGAGGACAGTAAAGTGGGCGCGTCTGCACGGGGCCCTCGGCACCTTCCCTGCTTTCAAATGAAGATAGTTGCAGATGCGCAGCGATGTGCCGCTGTATGGGCCACCATCGGCCAGATCTGTCGAGCCTGCGTCTCGGCCGTTCCTCGCCTCGCCACCGAGTTGCGCGAGCTCCTCAACCGGCACATCCGCGCCAACCGCTATGGCCGCGCCTAGAGCGTTTCACGGTTTAATAGAAGAGTATCCGGCGTTTTCGAAGTAGTTGCTGCATTCGTCGGGCTGGATGGTTGTGACGAGTCCGCCGATATGGCGACAAATGTCGTCAAGGGTGCGCTTCTGGGCGGAGTGCATGCAGTGCTTGATCTTGGCGAAGGTCTGTTCGATTGGATTGAGGTCGGGGGAGTATGGCGGCAGGTACCAGAGCCTGGCGCCGGCGGCTTTGATCGATATCGCCCGGCTGAAGCTGCGGGACGAGAACCTGCTGAACATAGGCGCGGAAGCATTCTCCGTTGATTGGACCGTCGAATAGGCAAGGTGCAGTGAGGCGGTCGCAGCGCAAGGCGCCAAGGAACGTCAACGTCTGCCAATGACCGTGCGGCGCGAAACTCCGCACCCGCTCGCCTTTTTGGCCCCCATCCGCGCAGTGGGGCCATGTTGGTCTTGATCCAGGTCTCGTCGATAAAGACCAGGCGCCGAGGATCGAGCTTGGCCTGCCATGAACGGCAACGCTGGCGTCTACGCGCGATGTCGGAGCGGGCTTGCTCGAGAGCGAGCAGCGTTTTTTTGAACCGCAGCCCTTCGCGGCGTAGAAACAGCCAAACGGCATTGTGGGAGACCTTAACCCCGCGCGCGGCGAGTTCGTCCTTGAGGGCGTGAAGCGTCAAATGCGGCGTCTGGCTGATTTCCTTGATGAAGGCGCGATGCGGCTCGAGGATAGGCTTGCGATGGCCACCCATCTTGCCGGGCGCCACCGAGCCGGTCGCTCGATAACGTTGCGACCACTTCACCACTGACGACACCGCAACCCCAAACCGCACTGCCACCGCGCGGCAGCTCTCACCCTTCGCTACAGCCGCCACCGCACGCTTACGCAGATCGTTGGAAATGGGTCGGACCATCGGATGCTGGCCTCCAGCCCAGCCAGCATCTTGAATCATATTCGCCCCAGTTCCGGAATCCCTTCCGATTCAATAAATCTGTGAACCGCTCTAGGCCTTCCGAAAACCAAGAGCAGGGTAGTGCTCAAGGCCAAGGCGGCCCGGCGCAGCCCTCGCTGCCCCGACGTGCTTTGCGGGGCAACAGCCATGAAATCAACTATCGACCTTGATAGTTTTCGAAGCGCAACCCGCCATATAGTCTCGCTCAGGCGCCGTAGCCTCATGAGAAGACAGTCGGGTGACGAAGAAGCATTCGCAATAGTTACTCTGCTGGCCAGCACTCTTGAGCAAATCTGAAACATGGACCGCTATTCGACTTCGCTGAACCTGACGTCCACCTCGAGAGGCCTTTAAGACACGGGAACGCGACGCAGCGCGGATATTCGCTCCGCTCAAGGGATGCTGTCGCAGCAAGCATGCGGGCAAGGCGACTGGCCGAGGATCAACAAGAGAGTGTAGAACGAGAGCACTGCCAAGCAGCTCCTGCATAGGTTCGCGCCCGTCAGTTCGATCGGCTTGCGTTTTCTCGAATCGCAGCCTCGTCAGAGGCTACGCTGCTATAACACTCTGTACGTAAGGAGAACTCATGCCGGACATCGTCGTAACGGATGTAATTGCCTCTTCCATGGTACAGGCGATCCGAGCGGCGTAATGAGGACTTCGGTGGTGTCATCACCGCCGTGGGCAACAGCCGGCCCATGGCCGTGGTATTACAGGATTCCCAAACCAAGCGCGCTCTCGGCGGTGCGATAGGACTTTCATCGGCAGGACTGCTGTTCCTGGACTCGTTCTTTCTGCCATGGCAATTGCGCGAAAGGGGTTTGGGAAACGCGATCTTGAAGGCATTTGAAGAAGAGGGCCGACAGCGCGGCTGTCGATCGGCCTTCCTTTACGCCGTCAATTTTCCGGATTTCTACACGCGGAACGGATGGAAGGCCTCCGGCCGAACGCCTTGCGACCCGCCCGGAGCATTCCGCGTTTTTATGATCAAGAGCCTGGAAGCGCGCTCGTAGCCTTCTGCCGGAGATCAGATGGATAAACCAGATGATTGCCCAAAAGAGTACCCCAAATCGTAAATTCGGATGGCTATGGTTCGCTGTTGTGACTCACAGCTGCGCGGATGTGGTCGCAAGAAGAGCGAAACAGACGGATGGCGTCTCGGAACCGAACTCCAAAATGAACTGTATGATGCAGGCCTGAAATCGGCATCAAGCCGAACAAGAAATGCACTTGCAAAGCTAGGAATGCGGCCTACTGAGCAGGGCTCGTCCCGACGCCGTACTCTCACTGGAACGCATCCCCAGCGTGGCACCGGTCAATTTGAGCCGTGCCCTAACGATCAAAGGCCGATATCATGTTGTCTCGGGAAGGGCCGGTATTGGGAGCAAATTTCTCCAGCTCGGCCAGACGCCAACCAAGGCCACATGTCGAGACTCTTGCAGTAGTGAGGTGGCGTGCCCTGCACTGCGCGACGCAGTTTCAGCCGGGCTTGGCCGGCTCGGATGGGCGTCGCCGGCGCGCTGCACTCGCTCGAGTCGTAATCAGCATTGAGCACCGTTAGATCTCATTGTTCTGGCAGATCGTCCAACCAGCAGGCAGCCTCGACGTGAGGCCGGGAAAAGATCTGTCCGATCTTCTCGGGAACTTTATTTTGGTGGTATCGCATGTACACGCGGCCATCGTCTGCCAAATCCAGTATTTCGATCTTTCCCGTGTAATGAGACATGATGTATTTGAACGTCTTCTCGATACCACTAAGGCGCTGGTTGACGCCGCGCGCAATCTCTATTCCCCGTCGGAGCGCAACCTGAAAATGGGATGCGCCCTTCACCGGCCTCGCTTGAAAGAGGTAGTAAGGGCGCACTCCGGTATCGTGGCATTTGGCGAACGTTTCTGCGAGGATTTTAGGGTCATCGTTGACCTTCGCGAGAAGTACGGCCTGGTTGAGGAACTGCACGCCTTGCGCTCGCAACGAGCGAACTTTGTGCTCCGCATCGGACGAGATTTCACCCACGTGATCGAAATGGGTGACGATTATCGGAGTTTTGCCTGCCTTGTGAATCCGCTCGAACAGTGTCGGCAGAGCGGAATCTTCAAACCGCCTTGGTTGATAGGCCAGCATTTTTGTGCCAAATCTGATCGAACTCAAATGATTGATAGGCAGCAGGTGGTCAAGGATCCTGTTCAGCTTGGCCGTACTAAGCACGAACGGGTCGCCTCCCGATAGTAGCACGTTGGTCATCTCAGGATGGCGAGTAATATACTGCGCGACCTGATCGAAGTCCGGTGCGATTTCATCGGAAGCCTTGCCCACGATACGCTTGCGAAAACAATAACGGCAATATGAACCGCAGCGCTCCGTCACCAGCAACAGGCCGGTCTGCGGGTACTTGTGCTGCAGTCCCGGAACGACCGTGTTGTCGTGTTCGCCGCTCGTATCCAAGGTGCCTGGGCTCTCGAACTCGTCCAGTGAGGGCTCTACAATGCGCTTCAGCTGATCGTAGTACCTGCCTTTGGCAATCTGCTCGCGATAGAACTTTGTGACATGATAAGGCGTGATGTTGTTGATCTGCAGTTCGCTCTCGCTAACTTCGCGCGTTTCTTCGATGAACTTCAGTACGCGTGCTTTGCAATCCAGCGGATCAGCTATGGTTTCCATTGCAACACCTCGTCCGTCCTGATCAGCGCATTTGATCGGTACGATCTGCTCGTCTACAGTACAGCACCAATAGTAGATCGATACCTACCTGGTGTGGTGAGGGCTACCAAATGCGAGAGTTGAGAGAGGCACTCTCGTACTCGCCGGATAGCGGGGTGCCGGGGATCAGGGCGCAGCGGCGTGCCTAAATCGTTGCCATTAGTCGACCGCGCGAGCATGCCGAAGGTACGCGACAAGCGCGCGCAAGCTTTGCCGCGCGTACAAACCCGATCGCCGCCTGCTGAAGCAAGGTGAACACCAACCCTGATTTCGAAGCGCTTTTTGAAACGCGCTCATCGATGATCAGAGCTCTGTTCTTGCGGGCCTCATATTCATGAGGTTCTTCACTGTGCTAGGCCCCTTTTGGACAGCGCCTCGCAGCCACAGGCTCGACCGCTCCATCTTTTCACTATCCAGCACAGATCCAGAGAACGCGGGCAGCCAGAACGCCTCGCCCCCGGGCGAGATCAAATCGGAAAGGTGGGTGACGTCGTCTCAGAATCGCCGCGCGACTTCATCGGAATCAGCACTGGGTTCCAGATACTGCTTGACCAACATCTGCGCGACGCGGTCCGCGACGACCAGAATGTCAGAGGACGGATGCCGCCGTTGCCTTGGGAATCTACATGCGCCTTACCGCTGGCGCGAAGTAGCTTCTCGACACAAAGCGATTCCGGGGATTGTAGAGGTTGTTTCCAAGATCCCGCGCAAATTCTCCAAGCTCTGACCATCGACGCCCGCCGCCTTTCCATTCAATGCCACCAGCTGGTAGGCCTCCCAGACCATACGCTTGATGATGGGCAACGGTTTGTCCGGCGTGATAACGCTCCTCCTGACAAAGCCTTGGCGTCCGATGTCGGACAGGGTAACGCATCCCCTTCGCTCCATGGCTATTGCAGCCACTTCAACGCTACTACAAGCTGCACCGCCCCTGTCTCGGAGTATTGGTATTCTCCCTCGTGGTGAGCGCCACTTGCGGATTTCACTTAACACCCCGAGCCAAATTCCCTCGTTCCCCATTGAAGCCTGTGATGAGGTCATGCCGCCTATACACCCCGTTATGACAGCGTCTGGACCCATTTCGATGCCTCATCGGCGGTTCGCTTGCGCTCATCTTCTCATCGCTCACCTGATGGCGTAGTCCGCCGCCTTTTTCCCCAACGCTCACCACTACGTCTCTTAAACGCAGCAGCGTGGGGTGGTTTGAAGTCCGCCCCTGCAGGCCGGCTCCGGGAGGGCAACTCCCGTCTTCAACACAATTGCGGCGGCAGATACGCACCAGCTATGAGGCACACGGAAATACGGGTCGCCGACCCAGCGCTTGCACAGCCCCTCATGACAGCCAGTAAATGTGCTTGAGCAGCAACGGCCGGATCATGAAGCAGGTCGCGATCCCGGGGTGACCATTCTCGCTGTAGAGCAGCGCGGCGCGATCTCGCAGTCGATCCAGTCCCAATCGACCTTGCCGGCGAGCTGAACCAGCTCGTGCTTCATATTGATGATCTGGTCCAGCCTGGCCCGGAACAGATCCCCCGATCACGTCGTACTGTGCTTCTTCGGTCGCATCGCCAACTCCGATGCGACGACGGAAGCACAACGGGCGACTCGACGGAATCTTGAGTGTTCTGTGAGGTTCGCGGGGCAAAGACCAGCGGCGCGCTGTGCCGCGGGTGGCGACCTCATAGAGGCCGGGATTGAACGAAGCCGCGATTTGTAAGCCGTATGGCTATAGTGCAGCCAGTGCGGCTGCAGGGAAGGCGCGCCTGTGGTCGTCGTGCGGTGGTGATCCTCTAGCCAAAAATGCTCCAGTGTGCAGGCCGCAGCTAAGCGCCGCTGGACCGAAGCTTCAGGGGCAGGTCATCGGGCGAATAGCGCGCAATCACCGCCCCCCAGCGAACATCGTGTGCGGCGCGACCATTGGCGCCAAAAAGGCCTCCGATGGGCATACCGGAGGCCTTTCTTTGGAGGTTTACCGTAGAACTACTTTTCTCTCCTTCCGTTCACCGAACAATCTCACCAATTGCGCTGAGCACGGAGCAGCAGACTAACCGTGTTTTGGTCCTTCAGCTCGTATGTAGCTGCGGGCTTTGCCACAAGTGGAACAGCCGCCGTCGTCGTAATTGTCCCGTCAAACTTTTGGTCGAGGTGAGTCCAGACCACGTCTGCCGAGAACGTAAGGTTCTTCACCGGCGTCCAGCGGGTTATAAGACCGAGCTGTGCGACATTGAAATCCGGATTGCACGTGGTGATACCAGCAGTCGGTGCGCCCAAGCCCAGGATCGCAGCGCAAACGAGAGCCGAACCACCGCTACCGTACTTCAGCTGAGCGTACGCGCCGTAGATCGCACTGTTCCAGTACGGATTCCAGTTGTGGGTATAAGCGCCCCGGAAGCCCCAAGTCTGGACCGTGGAAATGCCAGCTCCGGGCCCAAACACACCGTCAGCAGCGGCTGCAAGCCCAATGCTCTGGTAGGCACCCGGAACGCTGGTACCGCCAAACATAGCAAAGTTTTGCGGAGCCAAGCTCTGGAAGTTGTAGCGGGTAGCACCATCGGTGTAGACCGCTTGCATGTTGATGGTGTCACCGGGGCCGGTCGGAAGATTCTTGATCGACAATGCCAGCTGAGCAGCCCAACCCCATTTGTCGCCCGGATGACCGGTCGGCTCTGTCGCGCCGTAGTACGCAGCATGATTGTTATGCGCTGCGACCGACGCCTGAAAAAGGCCCCAAGCCTGATCGACGCGGAACATGCCCTGTATATCAGGAGCCCTCGTTCCGCCAAAGTCATTGGCGCCAAAGTTGCCAGAACCGAAGCCTGCCACTGACGTAAGGCCGGCACCGACATTATATAGGTTACTCTGGTAGTAAGCGGTCGGATCAACAGCCGAGATCGATGCGGTGATGCCCTCGCCGAAGTCTGCGGTGTAGGTAAGCTGGTTTACTCCAGTCACTGTGCCGCCGCCGCCGACCAGACCGTCGAAGTTGTTGCCAGGGTAATTAGTCCAAGGCGCGTCGAACTGCGAGACGGCCTTACCTATGGTGAACCCAGCGAATTGGATGAAGGCGTAGTACACGCCAAGCGTGCCGCCAGCAACCGCGCCCGCATTGGCGTTGCTCGGCGCACCAACGCCCGTGCTGCCAAGCTGTGAGTACACCGTAGCACCGGCAGTTATAGCGCGACGATCTGGGTCGGAAGAGCGCG
>NZ_AJQF01000476.1:0-41598 GCF_000261705.1 Bradyrhizobium genomosp. III
GATCCTGTTTCGACAATTTTGAGATAGGTTCTAGTTAGATTTTCACTTTTGCATCGATCGCGCAGCTCGAATGCCGGCGAAGAAGCGCTGAATTCGAACGGGCAAACGCAGCGAGCGCTTATTCATCGCGCGCCCGAAAGGTCCGTAGCCTACGGACTCAGTCTGAAACTCTAGAAATTAGTGCGAAACATATCTCAAATGGGACTGTCCACTTTGACGCACGCAGCTATAAGTTGAGACATGGGACGATGGCGTTTTCAGCATTAGTTATGCGAACCATTTTTTGAACTGTTGCTATGCTTGAGGGTGACGAGAGAACGGGGGCAGGTCCGAAAGGAGCTTTGTTTTGCCCGAGTGAATTGCGCATCGCTCGTGGGGAACGGCCCAGTATGATTGGTACGCTTGATCTATTGGGCCGGCCTGCGATTTTGATCGATCAGAATGGCTTCGTGGCGGCTGTCAACGACAACGCGTCGAAGCTTTTCGATGACGATCTATCGGTGAAGGGACGGCGTCTGTTTGCAGCGGATGCTCAGTCACGACTGAGGCTGGACCGACTGATCACTCAGGTCCGCTTTTTGTCTGGCAAACCGGGCCGTAGCACCTTGCAAACAGTTGTCACCCGGAGTCAGCGCCGGCCGATTGTCATTGATGCCATCGTTCAGGACTGGGAAAGTGCAGGCGATCCCCTCCTCCCGGACATGGGCGCCCTTCTGATCCTGACTGATCTGAATGAAATACCTCGCGTCTCGCAGAGCTCTGTCATGGAGATCTTTGGATTGACTCCCGCGCAGGCTCGTCTCGCATCGCTGCTGGTGGAGGGAAAGTCGCTGGAAGAAATTGCATTTTATATGAACATTTCGTCGGGGACAGCGCGAAACCATCTGAAAGCTGTCTTTTTGCGAACCGGGACCAGGCGGCAAGCTGAGCTAGTCTCGCTATTGTCCCGGCTTCTATAACCCCGCCCATCCAAACTGGCCGGCCGGCTGCATTCTTCTCGCTGTGCAGGTCAACGTTTCCTGGTTTTCGATGACGGAAAGCTGACCAAGACTTAGCCAACAAGCCTACCTTGTCCATTGTGTGATGCCCGCGATACCTCGGCCTGGGCATTCGCTATGGCGGCGGTCAATTCCTCGCATTTCTGAGATTGTCTCAATGTTCCCCAAGCCGAAATCCGTCTTGTTGCCCAACACCTATGCCTTCGAATCCGAGCCGATGGTGAAGGCCACGGGTTTTCGCGAATACGACGCGCGCTGGTTGTTCCAGAAGGAAATCAACCTGATGGGGATCCAGGCGCTCGGCATGGGGCTGGGCGCGCTGATTGCGGAGCTCGGCGTCAAGCAGGAGATCGTCACCGGCCATGATTTCCGCGGCTATTCGGCCTCGATCAAATATGCGCTGATTTCCGGCCTGATGGCTGCGGGCTGCAAGGTGCACGACATCGGGCTCGCGGTGACGCCGATGGCCTATTTCGCGCAGTTCGACCTCGACGTGCCCTGCTGCGCCATGGTCACGGCCTCGCACAACGACAATGGCTGGACCGGCGTGAAGATGGGCGCCAACCGCCCGCTGACCTTCGTCCCCGACGAGATGACGCGGCTGAAGGAAATCGTGCTCAACGCCGAATTCAAGAACAAGGCCGGCGGCTCCTACCAGTTCCACGAGAACTATCCGGCGCGCTACATCGCCGACCTCACCAGCCGTCCGAAGCTGACCCGCAAGCTCAAGGTCGTCGCGGCCCGCGGCAATGGCACGGCCGGCGCGTTCGCGCCGCAGGTGCTGGAGGCGATCGGCTGCGAGGTGATCCCGCTCGACACCGAGCTCGACCACACCTTCCCGAAATACAATCCGAATCCGGAAGACATGGAGATGCTGCACGCGATCCGCGATGCGGTGCTGCATCACAAGGCCGATGTCGGTCTCGGCTTCGACGGTGACGGCGATCGCTGCGGCGTCGTCGACAACACCGGCGAGGAAATCTTCGCCGACAAGGTCGGCGTGATGCTCGCCCGCGACATGTCGGCGATCCACAAGGACGCGGAGTTCATCGTCGACGTGAAGTCGACCGGCCTGTTCGTCACCGATCCCGTGCTGCAGAAGCAGGGCGCCAAGGTCGCTTATTGGAAGACCGGCCATTCCTACATGAAGCGCCGCACCCACGAGACGGGTGCGCTCGCGGGCTTCGAGAAGTCCGGCCACTTCTTCTTCAACAAGCCGTATGGGCGCGGCTATGACGACGGCCTGGTGTCGGCGCTCGCGATCTGCGACATGCTCGACCGCGCGCCGGGCAAGTCGATGGCCGATTTGAAGAACGCGCTGCCGAAAACCTGGTCGTCGCCGACCATGTCGCCGCATTGCGCCGACGAGACCAAGTATGGCGTCATCGACCAGGTGGTGAAGCATTTTGAAGGCTTGCAGGCCAAGGGCGCCAGGATCGGCGGCCAGGCGATCCGCGATCTCGTCACCGTCAACGGCGGACGCGTCACGGTCGAGGACGGCAGCTGGGGCCTGGTGCGCGCGTCCTCGAACAAGCCCGAGCTCGTCGTCGTGGTCGAGAGCCCGCTCTCCGAGCAGCGCATGCACGACATGTTCGAGATGGTGAACAGCGTGCTGCGCACGCATGCCGCGGTTGGGGAATACAATCAGAGGATCCAAGGTGGCCTTGCTGGGCCGATCCGGCAGGCGAGGACCGATACCGAATTTGACTAATTAAGCTCGTCCAAGTTTCCGTAATCTATTTGGAGCAAGCCGTGACAACCAATCTTGTTTCTTCAGGCACGACCACGCTCAGTTCAAACTCCTCCAACAACTATCTCGTCTATGGTTCTGGCGCGCTTGTAATTGCTGCCAGCGTCATGCTTCCGGGACAATCCCTAGCGGGGATGACACCGCCCCAGTCGCTGTATCCAACCGTTCGCGCCAGAAGGGTGGAGCAGATGAGAGCGTTTCGGGCAAGATTCATCGAATAGCCGCGAAAAACGGCGTGCGTCCTTGGCATTAATCCCTCCTGGGCTCTTCGACCCGTAATCCGCGCGCCCCTCCTCTTCCAGGGGCCGTAGTACTGAAAGGCTAATCGCCATTTTTTGGTCTCAAGCGCCCTTTCACGCTGAAGTTGGGTAAGATTGAGTTACCCCGAAAATCGGTAGCAGAAAAGGAATTGCGGATTAGAAGAAAGGCAAGGCGGGCAGCTAGGCCTTAACTTGGATAGGTGGGAGGCTTTCATCCCGATGATTCAGTTATACTTCTAGTTCGCTCAGGCCGCCTGAACTGTCGTCAAAAACCTGTCGACTTCGATCCTCAGTTGCGCGCCGTTGGCGGACAGCATTTAGGCGGACAACCAAGCTGACCTGAAGCTCAGTCGGTTTCTGTTGCCCTGTCGCAAAATTACCTCGTGTAGGATCACACGCTCGGTCACAAAAACGGATTTTCCCCGTTCTACCCATTTCAATCGAAAAGACTGCTTCTCGGGTCGTTCGGGAGGCTTTTTCATGATCGGGTTGGGTTGGCGATTGGTTCACTGTCATTTGGAATCATAGCAGTTTACCCGAAACATGAAGTTAGAAGAGCTTGCGCTTCTCGTGCCTCCAGCGAGCCTAGGTACCGAGCAAATGGCGGCAGGGTCTTAACCGGCCCGGAGGGCGGATGTCTTTTGATGGCCCTTTCGAGGCCGAATTGGCGGGTTGAAGCAGCGCAAGCAAATGAAAGGCAAACTTGCCAAACTTTTTTGGCTCCAGCCTCGCCCATTTTTGCGCTTGCCAAATTGGAAGATCCAGAAGCAGCGCAAGCAAATGGCGTGCGCCATTCAAGACAAAAATTGGTCAATTGGTACCGGCAACTTACCCTAGGGTTTCGACCGTGCCTGTGGAATTTCGAGACCTGCGCTGGGCGATCGTCGCGTCCAAGCACCGAAGCCTCCGCCAAGCGGCAGAGGCGCTCAGAATCAAGCAACCCACTCTTAGTCGCGGCCTGCGCAATCTCGAATACAGGTTGGGCGTCACTCTGTTTAAGCGTACCAATGGCGGCACACGACCTACCGTTGAAGGGCAGGAATTCCTCGAAGCTGCCCGGCGTTTCGTTGATGAGACGGAAGCAATCACGGTTCGTGGCAAGAACCGCTCGCGTGGTGAGAGCGGCCGATTGACCATCGGCATCCACACTTCCCTGTCAGCCGGCAATCTCCGGGCCACTCTCATCGAGCACCGGCACCGCTTCCCCGATGTCGACAGACAACTGGTTGACGGAGCGAGCGACCATCTGATTTCGGATCTCGCCAGCTCCGCGATTGACGTCGCCTTTGTGGCCGGCCTCAGTCCAAGGTGGAGCGACAGGTCATTGTTGCTCTGGAGCGAGCGTGTCGTTGCCGCCCTCCCCGCGAACCATCCGCTGACAGGTCGTGACGTAATTCACTGGGGCGAACTGAGGCACGAATCGCTTTTGATGTCGCAGCGAGGCCCGGGACCGGAATTCCTGAAGCTCCTTGACAGCAAATTGGGGTCTTCCGATCCTTGCCCGCTGGTTCGCCATGATGTGGTGCTCGACCGTCTTCTCTCCTTGGTCGGCGTGGACTGGGGCATTCTACTGGTATTGGAAAGTGCGACGGGCGCAGTCTATCCGGGTGTCACCTTCCGCGAGGTGCATGATGCCGAGGGGCCGACGCGGCTGAGCTTGCGCGCTTATTGGCGGCAGGACAACGCTAATCCATCGCTGCGTCCGTTGCTCGACCTGCTTCGGGAGCGCTATCCTGATATTTCCGCTGCCCCAGATGCGAGCTGAACAGCATTTCGTCGGGCCTTCGCAAAGGCGCGGTCGGTTGCGATAAAGCGCCCAACCATTGGCGATCAACTTGGCAGCCTTGGTCGGCGTCGTCGCGCCGCCGCTACGCGTCAGAATCGGCATAGCTTTGAGATCCCTGAAGACTGCAGCATCTGTTCGAGCATCGGCATCGGGGTGTCACGATCACCCCTGGGGGGCGGCATTTCCTGGACGAGGTGCGTCGCGGTGTCGAACATTCGCCGGTGCTTGCTGTGATCGCTCACAGTCCCGGCAGGCTGAACCTTGGCTGCCGCCGACTCGCGCCCCTAATCGCTGAACCTAGCGCTCGTCGACGGCCGAAGCACCCACGGGAAAGCGAACCAGACCCATGCGATGATCTGAAGGACAAGATTGAGGAAAAAGGCTATCTGGTACGCGATCTCCGGATAATGCCCCGCCTGAGGCGTCCAATGTTCAAGGACGACGCCAGTGGCATATTGCAGGACAAACGCTCCACCGATATGGAACACGTTCAGCGCAGCATTGGCCCGTCCGGCAAGCTCTTTCGGGAAATAACTAGCCAGGATCGCATAGCTAAGCACCGTAGCTGCGCCGACGGCGGCCACAGCGGCCCACAGGACGTATGATGACAACGGCCATCGCAGGATAATCGCGAATTGCACGGCAATGAACATAAGGCCGACGACCGCGAGGAGCGCCTCTGTTCCAATGCCATAGCGACGCAGCCGATCAG
Source organism: Bradyrhizobium genomosp. III (assembly GCF_000261705.1). NCBI lineage: Bacteria > Pseudomonadati > Pseudomonadota > Alphaproteobacteria > Hyphomicrobiales > Nitrobacteraceae > Bradyrhizobium > Bradyrhizobium genomosp. III. Next base: position 5,507 of record NZ_AJQF01000476.1, read on the forward strand.
CCAGAACGCCTAGCAGGAGCGCACCCAGGCTGAGCGCGACGGTCATGACAAGCAAATGTTGCACCAAAGCAGCGCGATCAAGTCCCTCGACGTCAGTGAACCACTGCGCTGCCCAAAGTCCCTGCAGCGCCCAGGCGGTGCCGACGGAAGTCGCTGATAGCGGCGCCAGACGCCAGAAATGCGGATCGGTATAAATCTTCTTCAAGCTGGCCACGGCTGTTCCACGCAGGACCGGCGTTGCCGATGCACTCTCCGGCACCAAGAGATAGATCATCGAGATAGATCATCGCCGAACAGCCGGCCGTGAAGACAGCTAACAATGCGAAGAGCGTCCTCCACCCAACCCAAGCCAGCAACCACTGCGCCGGCGAGGTCGTGGTGACTGCTCCCAATGCACCGAGCATGACCATCAGGCCGTTGAGAAACGGAAGACGGTCCTTCGGAAACCAGAGAACGAGGGCTTTCAATCCGGCGGTCAGGCTCGCGGCGACGCCGAGACCGAGTAGCGCCCGGCCTAGAAGCAGCATGAGCAAATTGTCTGACGTAGCAAACAATGCGGCGCCGACCGCAGCAGCAACCAGCAGCACGCTCTGGATCAGCCGCGGACCATATCGATCCAGAAGGATGCCGACGGGTATCTGCGCTACCGCGAAGGTGAGAAAATAGACCGAAGTCAGCAAGCCAAGATCACCAGCGTCGAGCCCCAATTCCGATGTCAGGGGAGCGGCGATCAAAGCGTTGATTGTCCTGAAGAGGTACGAGAGGTAATAACCGACAGCAAAAGGTAGAAACACCCGCATGACAAGTGCGGAGACACCCATCACGTCTGCAACTGATCGTCGCGGCACGTAGGTGCGGCTTGGGCTAGGCGGCCGCGAATAAGGCGTGGTTTCAGCGCCGTTAGATCTCTCGCTGTAGCGGGATGTTGGTCCGGTCTGGAAAGGTTCGAATGCTGCCGCCCTCCCGCACGGCAGCATTCGGCTCTGACCCGCCATCAACCGTGTCGGACAGACGACGGTCTGGTTCTGAAGACCTGCAATTCGTGCGGCGATCCGCGCTTGCCGCAAGGTGGCTCGCCCAGCGGTTCTTATTCGTCACGAGGCGCCGGTTCATCGTCTCCCGGAGGAGGGATGTCCCCCGCTCAACACGACGTCCTACTTGCGCAGCGAACTCATCGAAGCGTTCTGAGCCCACCACAGTCGCCATATGCTGCTCTGCCGCCGATAACGAGGGCGTAACAGCCAAGTGAAAGCGCGCGTGAAGGGCGACGGCCTCATTCACCATCTTGAGATCGGCACCGAGACGCCCGATCTGATCGTTCAACTCAGTGAGGCGGCCTGCCACGATCGCGAAATGTTCAGCAGCGTTATCGGATTCGAGAAAGCTATCGAGCGCGGCTTCAATAAGTTCTGACTTTGTGACTCCCGTGCGTGTAGCCGCGGCGGTCAACCGCGTTGACATGGATTCGCTGAGATGAACGCCGGTCCGGGATTTCATGAGAGGACTCACTGTGAAGCGCCTGGAGTGTTGCAGTAACGGGCCACTGCCTTCGTGCGTGTATCGCACGTCATCTCAAGTTTCAGATCGGATTCAGCCTCAATTTCCGGATGCCCGCGGCGCCAGCTCCCACGCTCGACGGCGGCTAGAAAGCTGTCGAGCTGAGCATTGAATGCTGTCGGCTCTTCCAGATTGATGGTGTGGCCGGTGTTGGGACAGATCCAAAGACCGGCGTTGGGAAGCACTGCTTTCAGCATCAGGTTAGTCTCAAGGCAGGGCGCGTCTTCATCGCCCAGGGCCAGCAATACCGGTGTTCGCATCGTTGAGAACTGATCGGCCAGATCATGCAATGGCGGTCGCACCCCCTGACAGCGCGCCATCGTATTCGACATACCTAGCGGTGAGTGGTGACGCAGGCGTTCCTGGAACTCTTCCCAGCTCCGTGTGTCCTTGTATTTGAGTTGAATACGAGTCTGACCATGCGCCATTCTCCGGGCCATCGCGTCCATCCCGCGCTCGATGAAAGCCCGCGCGAGAATGGAGGTTTCTCTCGACCAGGCGTCCTGCTGGGAAGGAGCCGATCCGGATCCCACACCGGCCGCGACAATCGCGCTGGCTCTCTTCGGATAGCGTAATCCGAACTGCAAGGCGGCATATCCGCACATGCTCAATCCGACCAGGTGTGCGTGTTCGACAGCGAGGCCACGCATGACGGCGGCGATGTCGTTCACAGCGAGCTCCCAGCCATATAGCGTCGGATCGTCAGGAACGTCGCTGGGGGCATATCCGCGAGCGTTGAAAGTGATGCAGCGATAGGCACGAGAAAAGTAGCGAACCTGGGTTTTCCATCCGCGGCTATCTGAGCCGAACTCGTGCAGGAAAATGATCGGATGACCTTCCCCGGCTTCCTCAAAATAAAGCTTCACACCCGTGGCATCGATATATGGCATCTGACTTCCTGTTCACCTGAACGCGTCTACGTGAGCAAAATGCTGGTCTATGACCGGATTTGACTTGATGGGCTTTCGTCCCGGCCGTTTCTGCAAGGCAACGCTGAACGATCGTCCCCTTATCAATTTGTTGCCGCGCGTTTCACCTTTGAAAACCCCTTGTCTGTTGCCATGAATCTTTGGATCATCGGAGCGATGAGCTTGGCGGGATCGGGTGCCGGCTGTCCGCTCTCGCGCGCGATCGCCTCGGCATAGGCGAGGAGATTGCGATGGACGGCAGCCGGCAACTCGACGGCGATCTTCACCGGCTTATCGTCGAGGATGGTTCCGAGCTTCAGCTTGCTCATCGGCTTGCCTCCTGGCGGTAGGGAGCCAACACCAAATCCCGCGTAACGATGACCCGCACCGGGAAACCTGGCCGGATGGTCAGCGTCGGCTGGATGTTGAGCTGGCGCTGCACGATCTGCTGGCCGGTCTGGCTGATGCTGTTGGACGCGCCGCTACGGATCGCTTGAACGAGGTTGTTCTCATTCTGGCTCGTGCCCGCCTCGCCTCCGACGCTGAGCATGGTCGAGAGGACGGCAGCCTTGAACAGCATGCCCCAGTGGTTGTCGACCTCATCCTCGAGACCGGCATAACCACCGGTGTCGGCGCCGGGCTGGCGCTCTAGCACGATCGAGTTGCCATCCGGCATGATGATGCGGGTCCAGACCAGGAGGATGCGGGACTGGCCGAACGCGACGGAGCTATCGTACTGACCTATCAGTTTGGCACCCTGCGGGATCAGAAGATATTTGCCAGACGGACTGTCCCAGACCGCCTCGGTCACCTGTGCGGTGACTTGGCCGGGCAGATCGGAACGAATGCCCGTGATGAGCGCAGCCGGAATCACGGTGCCCGCCTGCACGACGTAAGGTGAGGCCTTGGCTTCGAGCCGTTCCGGACTGACCGTGCGCTTGTCTGTCGGAGCAGTGAGGAAGGCCGTCTTGCGGTCCTGCATGTTCTGGGCAGATCCGGCATCGACGGGCGGTGTCGCGGCCGGAGTGGCCGTGGCGCCAGCGGAGGCATTCGGGATGAGTTGGCCGACGCTCTGCGGTTGCTGAGCAGTTTGGGCAAAGAGGCGGCTGACCCGCGCCGCCTCGATTTCCTGGCCCCTGCGCTGCGTCTCGGGATCTGACGTCGCCGCCATCGTGTTCGGTGCAGCGCCGGTGTTGAGGATCGGCTTGCCGAGATCGCCGGGCAGCGGCGGCCCGAGCGGCGGTGCTTGACGCGGCAGGCCGGTATAGTCTTTCGGCAACCCGGCCAGACCCTCGGCCGAAGGCCGGTTCTGGGTGCTGAGCAGTTCTTGGCCGCTCTGCGCCTTGTTGCCGGTCTGGAGCGCGTAGCCGAGCGCGCCCGCGACCGCGAGGGCAGACAGCGCGCCGAGGCCGACAAGGACCTTGCGCGAGAGCCGTGTGACACGGGGCCGCTCGCCTCGGAGCCGCAGGTCCGGCGGCGCGACGGGCGGAATGTCGCCCTGACGTTCGTCTTCGCTGTCTATCGCCATGCGCGCGGCCTTCCGTCGGTGCGGACGATGCGCACGCGCCGCTCACTATCCTTGTCGCCAAGACGCAATTCGGCGGCGGCGAACAAGCGGTCGACGATGTAGTAGTTACGGTTTGCTCGGTAGTTCACCAGTTCGGAGCCGCCGGCTGGACCTATCACGAACAGCGGCGGCATTTCACCCTGGGCGATACCGCTTGGGAACTCGATGTAGACCTTGTTGCCGTCATCAAAGGCGCGCAGCGGACGCCAGGCCGGGTCGTCGCCCTCAATAGAGTAGCGGAAGTTGATCGAGGCGAGATCGACGCCAGCCGCAATTGGCGCCGCAGTTTCAGCGGCCGCATTCTGCCGCCGAAGCGCAATCAGCTGGTCCTCGGGATACTGCCAGGAGACCGAGGCCATATAGGTCTTTTCCGTCGAGCACAGCTCGAGGAGATAGGTCCGCCGATCGGTGTTGATCACGAGATTGGTGACCAAATCCGGCCGCGTCGGCTTGACGAGGATATGAATCTTCTTGGTCGCGCCCGCGCCGCTCTCGGTATCGCCGATGATCCAGCGCACAGTGTCACCGGCGGCAACCGGACCGGAGCCGACGAGTTGCTCACCCTCCTGGAGGGCGACATCTGTGATCTGGCCGGGCGCCGTGTAGACCTGGTAGAGGGCTCCGCCGGAGAACGGATAGACCTGTACTGCGTTGATGAAACCATTGCGGACCGGCTGCACCCGTGCCGCGGCGTTGGCCTGTTTGACGCGAACCTTTGGATCGGCGGCTTCCGGGACGCGTTTGCCGGCGGCGAGCGGCTTCAACTGCCCGGGCAGTGGCAGCGGCTGGGGCAACTCCACGATTTTGACGGGCGGCGCCGGGTCGACGGTGAGCGTCGCAGGCTCCGCAGTGTCGTAGCTGATGTCGGGTGGGATGAAATTGTGCGCGCAGCCGCCAAGGGCTGAGACGGATATCAGCAAAGCCGTCAAAGCGGATTTACGGAAAGACGTATCGCCGTCCTTCCGGTTTTGATGAACGATGGAAAAACGCGAAGCCGGACCGCCGGCTTTTGCGAAAATCGGCGGGGTCATTGTCCCAGCTCCTTTGACCAGTTGATGGCGTTGACGTAGATGCCGAGTGGATTCTTGCGCAGCCGATCGGCGTCGGTGGGCGGCTGAATCGCGATGGTGAGGATCGCGGTCCAACGCGTGGTGCCGGCGAGCGCCCCGTCCTGAAAGCGGTGCTCAACCCAGGCCACGCGAAAACTGTCGGGCGAGGCGCGGATGACGCTGGAGACGTCGATCGCGACCTGCTGCTTGCCGAGATTGGCGAAGGGGTCGTTGGCGCGGGCGTAGTCGTTCAGCGCCGCCGCGCCCGCCGTGGTTGTGAAATCATAGGCCTGCAGCCAGTTGTGCCGCACGATGATCGGGTCGGCCGGAAGCGAGCGAACGATCTGAATGAAGTGGGCGAGATACCAGGCGATCTGTGGGTCGTTCGGCCTGTAGTCGGCGGTAGCGGGCGCCATGACTTGCGCTTCGCCGAGCTTGTCGACCTGCACCACCCAGGGAACGACAGTGCCGTGCGTGGATTGCCAGACGAGTCCACCGGCAAGGCCGCAGGACAGCATCAGCGAACCGAAGGCCATCAGCCGCCAGTTCCTGGCCTGCACCCGGGCGGATCCAATGCGCTCATCCCAAACTTGCGCTGCGCGCTGGTAGGGGGTTTCTGGTTCGGGCGTGCGGCCGTAACGAACCGACGATCGCCGGAAGACTGACATTCGTTATTCTCCTCCCGAGAGGTCGACGGAGTGGCCGCCGCCATGGCTGTCGCCGGATTTGAGGGCTTGCGCGGTGGTCTGAGCGCCGTGAATGACGGTCTGATTGCGCTTGACGCGTTGGGCCCAGGCGGGCGGACCGCTCTCGCTCGGCACTTGAGATGCGGCTCCATCGTTTGCGGCCGCGCCGCTCCGAATGGTCCCCATCGTCGAGGAGCCACCCGTGTTGGCGACGCCGGCACGGGCGCCAGAAGTGAAGCTCTCCGTCATTGTCCCTGCCGCTTGCGCAGCGGCGCGTCTGACGGGAGCTGCCGCGTGACTAGCCGCCGCACGGCCTGCACCGCCGAGACCGGACGCGACGCCGCCGGCGCCGGACCGACCGGCTGATGCGAGGCTGTAGGCGGAGGACATGCCGCCCGCCATCGCCGCACCGCCGCGCGCGGCAGCCGCAGCACCAGAGCTGGCTGCCATCGCTCCCCTTCCGGCCAAACCGAGCGCCGCGCCGCCGACCATCGCTGTACCGGCAACAGCCAGACCCGTGCCGACGGTAGCGCCCGCACCAAGCTGCGGCGCGCCGGAAACAAGCCCGGTCGCGATGCCGGGCCCGAAGATGCCGAGGCCCAGCATAGCGAGCGCCGCGAGCACGACAGAGAGCGCCTGCTCGATCGTCGGCTGGCCGCCGGCATAGGCGGTGGTGAACTGCGAAAAGAGCCCGGTGCCGATGCCGACGATGACGGCGAGCACCATGACCTTCACGCCGGAGGCAACGACATTGCCCAGCACCTTCTCCGCGAGAAAGGCGGTCTTGTTGAAGAGCGCGAACGGAATGAGGATGAAGCCGGCGAGCGTCGTCAGCTTGAACTCGATCAGCGTGACGAAGAGCTGCACCGCCAGAATGAAGAAGGCGATCAGCACCAGCAGCCAGGACACCATCAGCACGGCAATTTGTACAAAGTTGGAAAAGAAGCTGGTGAAGCCCATCATTTGGCTTGCGGAGTCGAGCAACGGCTGCCCGGCGTCGAGGCCGACCTGCGCAAGCCGGCCGGGCCGCAGGAAGTCCGCCGTCGAGATCGACGAGCCGCCGGCCTTCAGGCCGAGGCCTGCGAAGCTGTTGAAGATGATGCCTGAGAGCTTGGTGAAGTTAGTGATGATGAAGGCAAAGAAGCCGATGTAGAGGGTCTTCTTCACCAGTCGCTGGAGAATGTCTTCGTCTGCGCCCCAAGCCCAGAACAGGCCCGCGAGCGTGATGTCGATGACGATCAACGTCGACGACAAATACGTGACCTCGCCCTTGATCAGGCCGAAACCCGAATCAATGTAGGTCGTGAAAGTATTGAGAAAGGTGTCGATGACGCCGACGTTGTTCACGGCTTCTCTCCCTTTGGAACAGCCGTCATCGGCTGAGTGGCCGGCGCGGCTTGCGGCAGACGTGGCCGCGCCGGCCTGCCGAAGAAGCGCGCGCGGTTCTCCTTCCAAACCGCCTGGCAGTGCGGATCTTCGGCATCCTGGGGTCCAAGCTCGGCGCAGCGGAGCAGCTCGGCCGAGAGGTCATCGGGAGCGGAGACAGAGGGGGCGTCGGATACCGGCCGCTCGGCTGGACGCCGATGGATGACGTGCAGCGCGGCGAGGAAAATCACGAACACGACGATCATCGCGCCTGCGCGAAAGATATCCGAGCGCTCCATGATCGGTGCCTCAGTTGCCGCTGAACATGGTGACGTTGCCCGGCTGATAGCCGCTGCGTGTCGAGAAGATTTTGTATTGCTGCTGGCCCTGCGACTCGGTCGCCGTTACGCGCGCCTGCTCCAGCGCATCCGCCCGTCCCTTCGCGGCGAGCACCGCGACGAGATCGGATAGCTGCTGGGATTGCAGCGCGAGGAGTTGGTTGCCGGCTTGAGCGGCTTGCAAAGCGCCACTTGCCGACTGACTGGCGGTAACCAGCGTACTCATTGCGCTGGAGTTGGTCGAGATATTGCCGACGACGCCGGCCTGCACCTTCAGCGAGTCTTCGAAAGCGCCCACCGAGTTCTGCCAACGACTTTGAGCCGCGGCAAACATTGTTGCATTGGAGCCCGTCGCCGCCGCCGTGCCGTAGGTGCTGGAATACATCGTCTGGACGCGCTCGACGTTGAAGGCGATGTTCTGGGCCTGGCTCAGCAGTGACTGGGTCTTGGCAATCGATGACTGAAGCTGGGTCAGCGTCGACAACGGCAGGTTGGCGAGGTTCTTTCCCTGATTCACCAGGCTTTGGGCCTGATTGGTCAGCATCTGGATCTGATTGTTGATCTGCTGCAGCTCGCGCGCCGCGGTCAGCACGTTCTGGCTGAAGTTGGTGGGGTCGTAGACGATCCACTGCGCAAGGACCGAGGTCGTCGAAAGCGGCGAGATCGAAAAGGCGAGCGAGAGAGCCGTCGCAGCGGCCAAGCCAGCGCGCCGCACTTCGAGAGCGGTCATGATTGCACCTCCAGGTTTGTCAGGTCAGGGATGAGATCGGCGGCCCACAGCAGTTCGTGATCGGCGAGCCAGGCGGCCGTGAAGTCGTCACGGCCGTGCTCGGCAAGCAGCCGTTCGATTGCGGCATGGTCGGTCTTGGAGGAGGCGGCGCAGAAGGCGAGCGCAACTGGCCCAAGGCCGAGCTCGAACAGCCGATTGCCGCGACGAGACTGGCAATAGTAGTCGCGCTTCGGCGTCGCCCGCGCGATGATCTCGATCTGGCGGTCGTTCAAGCCGAACCGCTGGTAGATGGCGGTGATCTGCGGTTCGATCGCGCGCTCGTTCGGCAGGAATATCCGCGTCGGGCAGCTCTCGACGATCGCTGGCGCGATGTTGCTGCCATCGATGTCGGAAAGCGATTGAGTGGCGAAGACGACGGAAGCGTTCTTCTTCCGCAGGGTCTTCAACCATTCCCTGAGCTGTTGCGCGAAGGCTGGATCGTCGAGGACGAGCCACCCCTCGTCGATGATGAGGAGGGTCGGCCGGCCGTCGAGCCGGCCCTCGATGCGATGGAAGAGGTAGGTGAGGACGGCAGGCGCCGCGCCTGCGCCGATCAAGCCCTCGGTCTCGAACGCCTGCACCGACGCAAAGCCGAGCTGCTCGGCCTCCGCGTCGAGCAAACGGCCGGAGGAGCCGCCGACGCAATAAGGTTGCAGCGCCTGCTTGAGTGCGGTCGATTGCAACAGAACCGTCAAACCGGTGATCGTGCGTTCCTCGGCCGGTGAGGACGCCAGTGACGTCAATGCCGACCAGACGTGCTCCTTCACGGTCGGATCGATGGTGACGCCCTCCTTGGCGAGGATTGCCGTCACCCATTCGGCCGCCCAGGCGCGCTCGGCCGCATCGCCGATACGTGCGAGGGGTTGAAGGGAGACTGAATCTTCGGCGCTGTTGGACAGACTTCCGCCGAGGTCGTGCCAGTCGCCGCCCATGGCAAGGGCCGCCGTGCGGATCGAGCCACCAAAATCGAAGGCGAAGATCTGGCTTTTCCGGTAGCGCCGGAACTGGATCGCCATCAGCGCCAGCAGCACGGATTTGCCGGCGCCGGTCGGGCCGACGATCAGGGTGTGGCCGACGTCGCCGACATGCAGCGAAAACCGGAACGGCGTCGAGCCTTCGGTCTTACCGAAGAAGAGCGGGGAGCTGCGGAAATGCTCATCCCGATCTGACCCGGCCCAGACCGCTGAAAGCGGAATCAGGTGAGCGAGGTTCAGTGTCGAGAGCGGCGGTTGGCGAACGTTGGCGTAGGCGTGACCCGGCAGAGAGCCGAGCCAGGCTTCGAGCGCGTTCACCCCTTCCGGCATGCAGGTGAAGTCGCGCCCCTGGATCACCTTCTCGACGAGGCGAAGCTTCTCAGTGGCGAGACCGGGGTCCTCGTCCCAGACGGTGACGGTCGCGGTGATGTAGGCTTGACCGACGTCGTCGGTGCCCAGTTCCTGCAAGGCGAGATCGGCGTCAGTGGCCTTATTCGCCGCATCGCTATCGACCAGTGTCGAGGCCTCGTTGGTCATCACCTCCTTGACGATGGCTGCAATCGACTTGCGCTTGGCGAACCACTGCCGGCGGATCTTGGTCAAGAGTTTCACCGCCTCGGTCTTGTCGAGGAGGATCGCGCGGGTCGACCAGCGGTAAGGAAAGGCAAGCCGGTTCAGCTCGTCGAGGATTCCGGGATAGGTCGCGGTCGGAAAGCCGACCACCGTGAGTGTACGAAGATGATGGTTGCCGAGCCGCGGCTCGAGGCCACCGGCAAGCGGTTCGTCCGCGAGCAGCGCGTCGAGATGCATCGGCGTCTCGGGGACGCGCACGCGCTGTTGCCGGGTCGAGATCGTCGAATGCAGGTAGGTCAGCGTCTCGCCATCATCGAGCCACGCCACCTCAGGCATGAACCCTTCGACAAGTTGCAGGACGCGGTTGGTCCGATCAACAAAACCACGCAGCAGCTCGTGGGGATCGACGCCGCTCTGCGCGCGGCCCTCATAGAGCCAGCCTTCGATCCGCGAGGCGTCCTCAGCCGGCGGGAGCCAGACGAAGGTCAGGAAATAGCGGCTCTCGAAATGCGCGCCCGCCTCCTCGAAAGCGTCCCGCCGCTCCAAATCGACCAGCGCTGATGCGGCGTCAGGAAAAGTATTGTGCGGATAAGTCTGGGCGGCGATGCGCTGGGCCTCGACGAAGATCGCCCAACCTGAGCCGAGACGGCGGAGCGCGTTGTTGAGTCGGGCCGTTACGCCGACCAGTTCGGCAGGCGTCGCGCTGTCGAGATCCGGCCCGCGGAAGCGCGCCGTGCGCTGGAACGCGCCGTCCTTGTTGAGGACGACGCCCTTCTCGACCAAAGCGGCCCAGGGCAGGAAGTCGGCAAGACTGTGGGGCCGGTTGCGGTATTCGGCGAGGTTCAGCATGGAAGTCTCACACGCCGAGGTAAGAAGGATAGCGGAGGTGGCGTCGAACGACGTCCACGAACTGCGGGTCGCGCTTGGCCGCCCAGACCGCCGCGGCATGGCCCACGGCCCAAATCAGCGCGCCGGGGATCCAGAGGTGGAGGCCGAGCGCTATTGCCGCGGCCAACGTGCCGTTGGCGATCGCAACCGTGCGGGGCGCGCCGCCCATCAGGATTGCCTCGGTGAGCGCGCGATGAACCGGCGCGAAGAAGCCCGGCACGTCTAGATCGATGATGCCGGCCATCACACCAGCGCTCCGCCGGAGAAGCTGAAGAAGGTCAGGAAGAAGCTCGACGCGGCGAAGGCGATCGACAGACCGAAGACAATCTGGATCAGCCGGCGGAAGCCACCGGAACTATCGCCGAACGCAAGCGTCAGGCCGGTCACGGTGATGATGATGACCGACATGATCTTCGCGACCGGCCCTTGCACCGACTCCAGGATCTGATTGAGCGGCGTCTCCCACGGCATCGACGAGCCGGAGGCGTAGGCCGCGGGCGCGATTGCAATGGAGATGACGGCAATTGCGGCGAGGCCCGTGAAGCGGAGTCGCACGCGACGGATCGCGGGAGGAAACTGGATCATGAGGGGTCTCCGGGAAGTGAGGATGGGCCGCCCGCCGCGGCAGAGTTGACGCGGTAGTCGCCGGTGGCGGGATCGAGGCCGGCGACGAGAGCAAGTTCAGCGAGGCGGCGTTCGCTGCCGCGGCCGCGCAGAACCGCGACGAGATCGATGGTCTCGGCGATCAGCGCCTTGGGAACAGTGAGGACGGCTTCCTGGATGAGCTGCTCGAGGCGGCGAAGCGCGCCCAGAGCCGTGCCGGCGTGAATCGTTCCGATCCCACCGGGGTGGCCCGTGCCCCAGGCTTTGAGGAGCTCCAGGGCTTCGCTGCCCCGTACCTCGCCGATCGGAATCCGGTCGGGGCGTAGGCGGAGGGAAGACCGAACCAGATCCGACAGGGACGCCACGCCGTCCTTGGTGCGCAGCGCGACCAGATTCGGCGCGCGGCACTGCAGTTCACGCGTGTCCTCGATCAGGACCACGCGATCGGTGGTGCCGGCGATCTCCGCCAGCAGCGCGTTTGTCAGGGTGGTCTTGCCGGTCGACGTGCCGCCGGCGACCAGGATGTTCTTGCGGGCCGCGACGGCTTCGCGGAGCATGCCCGCCTGCCCGGCCGTCATGATGCCGGCCGCCGCGTAGTCATCCAGGGTGAAAACAGCCACCGCAGGCTTGCGGATCGCAAAGGCCGGCGCCGCAACGACAGGCGGGAGAAGCCCCTCGAACCTCTCCCCCGTCTCGGGAAGCTCGGCCGAGACGCGGGGCTTTTCGGCATGCACCTCAGCGCCGACATGGTGCGCGACCAGGCGCACGATCCGCTCGCCGTCGGCGGCGGACATCGTTCGTCCGCTATCCTCCAGCCCGCCGGACAGCCGGTCGACCCAGAGCCGACCATCGGGGTTGAGCATCACCTCGACGATCGAGGGGTCTTCCAGGAAGGTGGCGATCGCGGGACCAAGCGCGGTGCGCAGCATGCGCGCGCCACGCGAGAAGGCTTCCGAATGGAGTGAAGTGCCCGCCACGATCGTCCCCCGTCGAGTACCAATCGCGGCAAGCGATCAGCAACGGGGATGGATAGAAAAGGCAGGAAACGGGTTAGTTCAACAAGTATTCAGGCGTCGTAGGAAGCGGGCGTAGAGCGGCGAAAAAATACTTGCTGCGTCGAAGCATGCTGATCGACAGTAAGCGCGAATTTCCCTCCACCTTTTGCTTTTGAGTACTCTGATGCATGAGGTGTCCACCAAAATAGGTGGGCACCTTGTGATGGCAGACGATGATCAGAAATTGCGAGTGAGGCTTGTTGGCCGGAACGGTCGCCGGCGTTACGAGGCGGCATCGAAGGAGCGTCTTGTCGCGACCTGTCTTGAGCCTGGGGTTTCGGTATCGAGACTTGCGCTCGAACACGGGGTCAACGCGAACCTGCTTCGGAAGTGGATCAAGAAGCACACCGCGACCAGGTCTCTGCCGCCATCTTCACCATCGGCGTTCATCCGGGTTCAGCTTGAGGAGACCGCCGATCGAGCCCTGTCGCGACAAGACAGCGTGGCGACGGTTGATTTGCCGGCGACTTGCGATGAAGTGCGCGGGTCGGAACCCAAGGGGACTACAGCTTTTTGTTCTCTAGCTGTGGAATCTCAACAGGTCGTCCTTCGGGAGGCCGAGGCGGCTGATGGGTGGTTTGGCCTGCAGGCTGCCGTGCGGGCGATGCCAGTTGTAGTGATGAAGCCAGATTGGCAGGTTTTTGGCGCGCTGGTCTGAGGTGTCATAGGCGCGAGCGTAGGCCCATTCGCGCAGCACTGTCTGGATGAAGCGTTCGGCCTTGCCGTTTGTTTGCGGTCTGTAGGGTCTGGTGAAGATGTGCTTGAGGCCGAGCTTCCTGCACGCTCTGGCGAAGGCCTTGGCGCGGTAGCAGGAGCCGTTGTCGGTCATGATGCCGGTGACCTTCATGCCGAGGCTGCGGTAGTAAGTGACGGCCTCCTTGAGGAAGGCGATGGCGCTCTCCTTTTTCTGATCCCGCCGGATCTGGGAGAAGGCCAAGCGCGATGCATCGTCGATGGCCACGTGGACGAACTCGTGGCCGGCGCCGCGGCTTCGCCTTTCTGGCGATCGTGTGTGATGCGGTGGCCTGGTCTTACGAACCTGCCGAGCTTCTTGATGTCGATATGGATGAGCTCGCCGGGGTGCTCGCGCTCGTACCGGCGCACCGGCTCGGCGGGCTCCAGATCGCGTATCCGGCTTAATCCCAAGCGGCGAAGGATACGGCTGACGGTGGCCGGTGACACCTCGACCTCGGCAGCAATCTGCTTGCCGGTGTGGCGCTGCCGGCGCAACGTCTCGACGGCGGCGCACGTGGCCGGCGGGGTTTGGCTCGGCGATGAACGAGGTCGCGACGAGCGGTCGCGCAAACCATCCACGCCTTCTGCGCGGAACCGCTTGACCCATTTGGCCACGGTTTTCGGTGTCGTGTTGAACTGATTTGCCGCATCAGCCTGGCTCAGCCCGCCCTCGACCACGCCTCGCACCATCGCCTCTCGACCTTTGAGCGTCAAAGGCGCATTCTTGTGGACGTTCATCTGCCTTGGAACACTGAAGCTTCGCAACCTCAGCTTCCTCGGTTCAGACCAGATGGACAACCTCCTGAGAGACCAAATCTAGCCCAAGTGAGCGCGTCCCTGCCGAACGGCGTGAAGCTTGCGCTGGAATGCGGCGATGTGGATGCATGACGGCGATCATCGGAGCACTGGGCCATGTTCAGACTGGGCGGTGAGCTTCAGGTCTATCTGCACCGTGAGCCGATCGACTTCCGGGCTGGCATCAACAGCCTTGCGGTTCTGGTCCAGGAGACGATGGCGCTCGATCCGTTCGCTCTTGCGGTTTTTGCGTTCTGCAATCGCCGTTGCGACCGGATGAAGCTGCTGTTCTTCGATCGGTCCGGCTTTGTGCTGGTCCTGAAGCGGCTAACCGAGGACAAGTTCCGATGGCCGCGCCGCCAAGAGGCGGTCGTCACGCTGACGACCGAGCAATTGCACTCGATCCTTGACGGCATCGATATCGATGCGATGGTCCGCCATCCGGTGCGGCAATATCAGGTTGCCGGCTGAGCCCCAAAGCCGCCACGGCCTGAACAGCCCAGTATCGCCAGATACGAACGCCATCCGTCAAAAGCCCGCGCGTCAACGTGCGAGGAAAATCGTGCTTACGCTCAATCAACGCCCTTTGCGCGTTCTTTACTGCTTCACCTTTCGAGCCTAGCTCGATGAGTGGCCCGTTCTTTAATCGCGGGCACGGTATCAAGTGGCCGTTCCGTCATGGAGATTGCCAAGCTCCGAGGGGAGAACGACGAGCTCCTGAGGATGGTCCGCCTCGTCACCCTGAAGCTTAACGAGGCCCAAAAAGAGATGAGAGACGCCGGCGTGGCCGCACGCGAGGCGCGCGCAATCGCTCGCCGTTTCAGCCCCTGCGCTGTACTACAAACGCAAGATGCCGGAGCGCGACCATGCGCTCATGCGCTCCGGCGGCAGATCGAGGAATTCTTGCGCGACCCGCTCTCGGCAATGCGCTCCTTGCGCACGGCCGTCCCGCGATCTTCCGCCCCGACAACGGTGCCGAGTACAACGCGAAAGCCGCCCGCGCCTTCCTTGTGTCGCTCAATATCGCCATCTCCCGCTCGAAGAAAGACCGTCACTGGGAGAATGGGTACCGGGAGAGTTTCTACGACAAATTCAAGATCGACCTCGCGATTCCGGTCCGCTTCTCTTCCCTCGGCGAGTTTGTCGCTGAAATCTACAGACAGATTCACTACGACAACAATGATCGCATCCGACAGCGCACGGCGAGCGGCCGGTCGTGCTCGTGGGCATGCCGGGTGCCTGAAACTGGGCGTCTTACGAAACGGCTGCGGCACTCTTCGTCTAAGTCACTGACAAGGCGCAGTCGGTCAGATCGACCACGACGTCGCTCGTGGAGATGACACCTCTCCGATGAGTGATCGCTAGCACAGTCACATCCTCAGCTAGCGTGCGTATATGGTCCATAACGTCCCGTTCGGTTCGTTCGTCGAGCGCGGAGCTAGCCTCGTCGAGAAGAAGGATCGCCGGCTGTCCATAGAGCGCGCGGGCAATAGCAACGCGCTGTCGCTCCCCGCCGGAAAGCTTCAAGCCGCGTTCTCCAACGGTTGTTTCAAATCCTTCCGGTAGCGCCTCAATCAACGGGAGAATAGCGGCTTCTTTCGACGCATCGCGAAGGCGTACCTCGTCGCGGGGCCGTCCTAACAAAATGTTGTCAGCTAGCGGCTCATTGAGCAACATCACCTCCTGCGGCACGAGAGCAACTGCGGCATACCAATCCGCGCGATCGACGCTCGCTATATCCGTTCCATCGACGAGAATTCGGCCGTAGTCGGGCTCAATCGATTTCAGGGCGAGCTTAAAGATCGTGGACTTCCCCGATCCGGTTTCACCGACAAGAAAAGTAATCCCGCCGCGCCCGGCCTTAAACGAGACGTCGGTAACGCCGCGACCGTTGTCGTAGGCATAACCAATGCTCTCGAAAGAGAGCTGGTCAGCGGAGGGCTTGAAATCGTGAGCATGAGATGCTTGCCGCTCTTCTGGTGCGGCCCACAGTCTACCTAGAGGGATGAGGTCGGCTCGCGACCGCGCCACGTCAGAGATCGCCCTCGCGACCGTCTCAAAGGGCATATTGAGCTGAAGCAGAAGCGTATTGAATAGCACCATATCGCCAATGGTGATCGCGCCGGCGTGATATTCAGGTATAAGAAGGAGAAGCGTGACCGCAAATTGCAGCGCGACGGCAAGGCCGAGCACGGCGATGTAGGCCAGTCGTTGCAACACGTAGGCTCGCCAGTTATCACGCACCTCCCGCGCCCTTATCATAAAGCACTCGTTGATCCAGGAGTGACTGCCGAAATGGCGCAACGTGTCCATCGCGTTCATGACGTTGCCGACGAACCGAGCATTCTCCTGTCCGGCTTCGATCGCCGCATCCAGGAGCGCGCGTGCCTGACGCGTGGAACTCCAGGTCAATGCAATCGCGATTGCGGTCTTCTTCACCTCGGTCAATGTGGTGAAGCAGCGCTTGCGCCTGGCCTCGGTCTCGCCCGCGTTGCTCGACATCTATGCCGAGGACGGCATGTCGCTTGAGCAGTTGATGGCCTTCACCGTCACCGCGGATCATGGACGCCAGGAACAGGTCTGGCAGGCCATCTCCGGCTCCTGGCAGAAGGAGCCCTATCAGATCCGCCGCATGCTGACGGAGAAGACGGCGCGCGCCTCCGACCGGAGGGCCGTGTTTGTCGGCCTCGACGCCTACGAGGCGGCTGGCGGTGTGGTGCTGCGCGACCTGTTCCAGTCCGACGACGGCGGTTGGCTCGAGGACGTCGCTCTGCTCGACCGCCTGGTCGCCGAGAAGTTGAAGGCGGAGGCAGAAACGATCGCTGCCGAAGGTTGGAAGTGGATCGAGGTCGCGATCGACTTCCCCTACGGCCACACGCGTGGCTTGCGCGAGCTGGACAGCGTATCCGCCGGTCTCACCGCCGAAGAGCAGGCGACCATCGAGGCGCTCAAGGCCGAATTTGCCAGGCTGGAAGCCGAGCATGACGGCGCGGATGAGCTGCCCGACGAGGTTGACCAGCGACTTGGCGAAATCGAGACGGCTCTCGCCGTCTTTGACGATCGACCCATCAACTATCAGCTTGCCGACATCGCCCGCGCGGGTGTGTTCGTCGGCATCGACGCCGAAGGCACGCTCTTGGTTGATCGCGGTTACGTCCGCCCTGAGGACGAGCTACCCGTGGCCGAGCCAGAGCAGGGCAGCGATGGCGAACCCGCTGCCGCGACCTTCGACGGCGCCGAACCATCAGCGCCGGGAATCCAGCGCGCCGTCATCACCATCGGCGGGCAGCTCGCGGAGGCAGAGGATGAGGATGATGATGCGGTGAAGCCGCTCCCCGATCGCCTGCTGACCGAGCTCACGGCGGAGCGGACTTTGGCGCTGCGCGACAGGCTGGCGATCACGCCTTCGGTCGCCTTCCAGGCGGTGCTGCACAAATTCTGCCTCGACGTCTTCTCCCGCTATTCCTCCTACGGGACGGCGATGGAGGTCTCGGTGCGCAGCGTCAGCTTCCCGGTGCAAGCGCAAGGGCTGAAGGACACGCCAGCGGCCAAGGCGATCGACGCGCGCCACAAGACGTGGGAGGAGCGCCTGCCCAAGGAGAAGACCGAACTCTGGGATTGGCTGACCGGCCTCACCGGCGACGAGCAGGCGGCGCTCTTCGCGCACTGCGCCTCATTCGGCATCAACGCGCTCTACGAGAAGGGCGACCGCTACGGCGGCGGCATCACGCCGCACACCGTCGAGCACCGGATCACTGAGGCCGATCGCATCGCCCGGGCCGTCGACCTCGACATGGTGGAGTCCGGTTGGCGCCCGACCGTCGAGAACTATCTCGGCCGCGTCCCGAAGCTCCGCATCCTGGAAGCGGTGCGGGAGGGGGCCGGCGAGCGGGCCGCGCAGCTCATCGATCATCTGAAGAAGGGCGACATGGCCAAGGAGGCCGAGCGCCTCCTCGCCGAGGCCGGCTGGCTGCCCGAGCCCCTGCGGATGCCCGACGCCCAATTGGCGGCGGCTGTCGATGCTGCGGAGCCCGAGGGCGATGGCGAGGCGCTGCCGGAATTCCTCGCCGGCGACGACGAGGAAACTCCGGCCGATGAAGCAGACGAGTCGCGCATGATCGCGGCCGAATAGCTCGAGCACGCGGGGCGGCTTCGGCCGTCCCGCGTCTTTTCACTGCCATTCACACCAAAGCCTGGCGCGAGCCGGGCTTTTGCATTCTGGAGGCTATCGTGCCCTTCTTCACCATCGAGACGACCTATCATTTGCCGATCTATCGGCAGCGAACCTACGAAGCCGAAACGCTCGACCAAGCCTGCGATCTTGCGATCGCCGACGAGGGCTGGGACGACAACAGGTCGGACGTTGAAACGTCTGGCGATACCTATGTTACCGGTGCCTGGGAAGGCCGCGACGCTGCCTATAGCGGCCCACGCCTGGCGTTTCCCTCACGTTTCGGCGAGCAGGTCCAGCGCAAGGCCGGCCATTTCGAGTTGCTGCTCGGTCTGCTCAAAATACTCATCCACGTTCCGGAGGAAGGCTCAATGGATGTCGAGCTTTGGCGCCGGCGGGCAGACGCCGCCATCGCGAAGGCCGAGGCCATTCTCGCGGGCGAAAATGATCCGATCGAAGGAGCTGCGTCGTGACGAAATACGCCGTCACCGTCGTCGAAGGCGATGCGAGCTACCTCGCGGAAGCGGGCGCCGCTGACGAAGGCCAGGCGTAGCCGTCCTGGCAGTTCGGATACTGACGAACGCTTTGTACACGGCGCGCCGCCAACCCGGTGGGGCGCCGTTTCTCATGTCGGGCACCGCCTTGATGCTGAGAGGGAGAGGACGGCCGGGACGGGTTTGAGCCGGCGCGGTCAGAGAGAGCGCCGATCGGCTCGCCCATTCCCGCTCTCCTGAAGGCTTCCTCCATGAATGACCATTCCCCGATCGCGGCCGACCCGGCCGCTCCGATCTCGCCTGTTCGCGCTCCCGAGGGCGCCAGTATCATCATCGCTGCCGCGAGTCATCTCCTTCCGCATCTCGAGCGTGGCCGACGCATCGACGCCGCGCTTCTCCGCGCCGCAATGGAAGTGGCCTCCGGCGCATCCGATGCGACGGGCGCCTGGGACTGGAAGATGGCCTATGACACTTGTGAGGTCGCCACCGTCCTGTTCTTACGCAAATACGGAAAGGCGCTCTTCCGCAAAGCTGATTCTGCGGCTTCACGACTTTCCGCTTTGGAAAAGATCGCAAGGCTTCTGCCGACCCACACGCGCCGCTCTGCCGAGAGCGAAATCTTCCAGCAATTCTCGACCCCGATTCCGCTCGGCCTGGCTGCGCTGACTGCGGCCGCCATTACTGCGGCGGATCGCGTGCTGGAGCCGTCCGCCGGCACCGGGCTGCTCGCCATCCTCGCCGAGATTGCCGGCAGCGGGCTTGTGCTGAACGAACTGGCCAAGACCCGGGCCGTGTTACTTTCTTCTCTCTTTCCGGCCGTTTCCGTCACGCGCTTCGACGCGGCCCAAATCGACGACCACCTCGATCCCACGGTGGTCCCGAGTTTCGTGCTGATGAACCCGCCGTTCTCGGCGATGGCAAACGTTTCGGGCCGGATGGCCGACACCGCGTACCGTCACATCGCCTCGGCCCTGGCGCGTCTCGCCGATGGCGGCCGGCTGGTCACGATATCAGGCGCAAACGTCTCACCCGAAGCCTCAGCCTGGCATGACGCCTTCGCCCGACTGCAGGAACGCGGCCGCGTGGTGTTCACTGCGGCGATCGCCGGCGCGGTCTATGCCAAGCACGGCACCACGATCGAGACGCGTCTCACCGTCATCGACAAAGTGCCTGCCGCGGATCCGAGCGCGTTCCCGGCGTCGCCGGGAATGGCGCCCGACGTTGCGACACTGCTCCGCTGGATCGGCGAACACGTTCCACCTCGTCTGAGCGTCGCATCGACCGGTGTGCTTCCCGTGTCAGCCTCGCCGGCGCGTCGCACCGTGCGCGGCTATCTCGCGAGCGCCGCTGCACAGCCGGTTAAGGCGTCGGTCGCCGATCCCGAAGCCGTCGACCTCGCTTATGAGGCGACAGATTGGGCGCCGCCCGAGGGCGCGCGCCTCAGCGACGCCATCTACGAAGAATACCGGCTCCAATCGATCCGGATCCACGGTGCGCAGGCGCATCCGACCAAGCTGGTGCAGTCGGCCGCGATGGCCTCGGTCGCGCCGCCGAAGCCGAGCTATCGGCCACGGCTGCCGGCAAACCTCGTCAGCGATGGCATTCTGTCCGACGCCCAGCTTGAGACGGTCATCTATGCTGGCGAGGCGCATGGTAACTATCTCGCTGGCGCCTGGACGGTAGACGAGACCTTCGACCTCGTCGCGGCCGCCCGCGACGACGCACCGAACGCCGTCCGCTTCCGTCGCGGCTTCATGCTCGGTGACGGGACCGGCGCCGGCAAGGGTCGCCAGTCCGCCGGCATCATTCTCGACAACTGGCTCCAGGGCCGGTGCAAGGCGGTCTGGATCTCTAAGTCCGACAAGCTGCTCGAGGACGCGCAGCGCGACTGGTCGGCGCTCGGCATGGAGCGTCTGTTGGTCACGCCGCTCTCGCGCTTCCCTCAAGGGTACGACATCCGGTTGGCCGAGGGCGTCCTATTTTTAACCTACGCTGCGGTCCGACGACCGCGGCGAGAAGCTTTCGCGCGTCCGGCAGATTGTTCAATGGTTGGGCTCCGACTTCGACGGCGTCATCATTTTCGACGAGAGCCATGCCATGCAGAATGCCGGTGGCGGCAAGGGCGAGCGGGGCGATGTCGCGCCCTCGCAGCAGGGGCGTGCAGGCTTGCGTCTTCAGCATGCGCTGCCCAATGCCCGCGTCGTCTATGTCTCGGCGACCGGCGCCACCACCGTCCACAATCTCGCCTACGCCCAGCGCCTCGGGCTGTGGGGCGGCGAGGATTTTCCGTTCGCCACCCGCGCCGAGTTCGTCGAGGCGATCGAGGAGGGCGGGGTCGCTGCGATGGAGGTGCTCTCTCGCGATCTTCGTTCGCTCGGTCTCTACACCGCCCGCTCGCTTTCCTACGACGGCGTCGAGTATGAACTGGTCGAGCACCAGCTCTCCGACGAGCAGCGCCGGATCTATGATGCCTACGCCGCTGCCTTCAGCGTCATCCACAATCACCTCGACGCGGCAATGGAGGCCGCCAACATTACCGGTGAGAACGGCACGCTCAACCGCCAGGCGAAGTCGGCCGCGCGCTCGGCCTTCGAATCGGCCAAGCAGCGATTCTTCGGTCATCTGCTCACCAGCATGAAGACGCCGACCCTGGTCCGCTCCATCGAGCGGGACTTGGCCGAGGGCCATGCCGCGGTGATCCAGATCGTATCGACCGGCGAGGCGCTGATGGAGCGTCGGCTCGCCGAGATTCCACCTGAGGAATGGAACGACGTGCGCGTGGACATCACGCCCCGCGAATACGTGCTGGATTACCTCGCCCATTCCTTCCCGGTGCAGGCCTATGAGCCCTTCACCGACACCGAGGGCAATCTCTCGTCGCGGCCCGTCTTCCGCGACGGCCAGCCGGTCGAGAGCCGCGAGGCCGTCGCCCGCCGCAATGAGCTGATCGAGCGGCTCGCGTCGCTTCCGCCTGTTCCCGGCGCGCTCGACCAGATCGTGCAGCGCTTCGGCACGGACCTCGTGGCGGAAGTGACCGGCCGTTCGCGGCGCGTGGTGCGCAGATGTGACCGCCTTACCGTCGAGAACCGTGCAGCTTCCGCCAATCTCGCAGAGACCGCCGCCTTCATGGATGACCTGAAGCGCGTGCGTGTCTTCTCGGAGGCTGGCGGCACAGGCCGCAGCTACCATGCCGAACTCTCGGCGCGGAATCGCCGGCTTCGGGTCCATTATTTGCTCGAGCCGGGCTGGAAGGCCGATGCCGCGATCCAGGGTCTCGGCCGAACGAACCGCACCAACCAGGCGCAGCCGCCTCTATTCCGCCCCATTGCGACCGACGTGAAGGCGGAAAAGCGCTTCCTCTCGACCATCGCGCGCCGGCTCGACACGCTGGGTGCCATCACGCGCGGCCAGCGCCAGACCGGCGGCCAAGGCCTGTTTCGGCCTGAGGACAATCTCGAGAGCCACTACGCCCGCGATGCGCTGCGCCAGCTCTACCTGCTGCTCGTGCGCGGCAAGGTCGAAGGCTGCTCGCTCGAGATGTTCGAGGACGCCACGGGCCTGAAGCTCGTCGACGAAAACGGCATCAAGGACGAGCTACCGCCGATCACGACGTTCCTGAACCGGCTGCTCGCGCTCACGATAGGCCTGCAAGCTTTGCTGTTCACGGCCTTCGAGCAATTGCTGAACGCCAAGGTCGAAGGCGCCATTGCTAGCGGCGTCTACGACATTGGCCTGGAGACGCTACAGGCCGACAGCTTCGTCGTCACCGGTCGGCATCCGATCTACACGCACCCTGCGACCGGCGCGGAAACCCGGCTGCTCACGATCACCGAACGCCGGCGCAACCGTCCCATGACGCTGGATCAAGCGCTCGATTATCTCGCCGATGCTCGGGCGGTGCTGCTGGTCAACGAGCGCTCGGGTCGCGCCGCGGTGCAGATTCCGGCGCCGAGCTTCATGCTCGATGACGGCGAGATCGAAAGTCGGGTGCGGCTGATTCGTCCGATGGAGCACCATCATGCTTCGATGAAGATGATGGACGAGAGCCACTGGCAGCCTACGGATCGCGAGACATTCGCCGCGGCATGGAACGGCGAAGTCGTCGACGTTCCCGAGTTCGCTGAGAGCACGCTCCACATCGTCGCAGGTCTGCTGCTGCCGATCTGGAAGCGGTTGCCGAACGAGTCGACGCGCGTCTATCGGCTCCAGACCGATGCTGGCGAGCGCATCATCGGTCGCAGGGTCTCGCCAGCTTGGGCCGCGAGCGCTTGCATGACCGCGACCTGCAGCTTGACCCCGAACGAAGCCTTCTCGGCGCTGATGGAGGGGCGCACCGTCCTTGAGCTCGCCGAGGATCTGCAGCTCCGTCGTGTCCGCGTGATGGGCGCCCATCGCTTCGAACTGTCCGGCTTTACAGATGTGATGCGTGACCGGTTGCGCGCATACGGCCTCTTCAGCGAAATCATCTCGTGGAAGCTGCGCATGTTCGTGCCATCAGATGCGACCGGCGCCGCCGTGTTGGCAAAGGTGCTCGACCACTATCCGATCGTGCGCATCGGCGAGCGGGAGGCCGCCTGATGGCCCGCGACAACGCCTCCGAACTGGCCCGCCGTCTTGCGCGTGACGCCGAGGCCGTGTGCCGCCATTACCTGTCCAACGGGCGGCGCCAGGGCCGATATTGGACGGTGGGCGACGTCCGCAATACGCCCGGCCGGTCGATGTTCGTCCGGCTCAGCGGACCGGAATCCGGACCCGGCGCCGCTGACATTGGCGAGATGCTGCCTCGGCCGAGCATGGCGATCTCCTCGACGTGATCCGCGAGAGCTGCTGTTTCACGAACTTTCGCGACGTCGCCAATGAGGCACGACGCTTTCTGAGCCTGCCGCGTCCAGAACCGGAGCCTGCGCCAAATCGCCTCCGGTCGAGAACGTCGCCCGCGCCCCTCGGATCGCCAGAGGCGGCGCGGCGGCTCTTCGGCGTGTCTCAGTCGATCGCAGGCACACTCGTAGAAGCGTATCTCCGCAATCGCGGCATTACGGCTTTGCACGAAACCGGAAGTCTGCGCTTTCACCCACGTTGCTACTACAGGCCCGACGACCACAGCGCGACCGAGACCTGGCCGGCGATGATCGCCGCCGTCACCGATCTCCGCGGCCACCTGACCGGCGCGCATCGCACCTGGCTTGACCCCGGAGGCTTCAGCGAGACGACGCTCGGCAAGGCGCTGATCGACACGCCGAAACGGGCGATGGGCGACCTGCTTGGTCACGCCGTTCGATTTGGCCTAGCGGGTGAGGTCATGGCGGCCGGCGAGGGCATCGAGACGATGCTGTCGCTCCGCAGCGTGCTGCCGACCATGCCGATGGTCGCGGCCCTATCGGCGGCGCATCTCTCAGCCATCCTTCTCCCGGACACGCTCCGCCGGCTCTACATCGCCCGCGATGACGATCCTGCCGGTGACGGCGCCATGGCGACCTTGATCGATCGGGCGCAGGAGGCCGGGATCGAGGCGATCGTGATCTCGCCACGGCTTGGCGACTTCAACGAGGATCTTCGTCTGCTCGGATTTGACGCCCTTCGGGCCGCGAGCCGCGTGCAGATCGCGGCGCAGGACGTCGCGCGCTTTATCGAGCTGGCGGCATAGCCGGAACGGGGATGAGGTGCGACGCAGCCGCTTCGTTATCGCGAGGCCGGTGGTCCTGCTTCCCCTCGGCGCCGGAGAGGACCGCCCCACGGCCTTCCGAGAGGGCGATCGGGCGGCAAGCGGCCCGGACCGGCAACCTCGTGGACCGACTATTTTCCGTCGGCGGCAGAGCCGCCTTTACATCGCGAGGCAAAATAGTCGGCCCCCTTCGTTCCTCCGCTAACGCTCCGGCCCTCCGCTGCGCTGCGGGTGCAAGTCCGTTCCGCCCGCCGCTTTCGTCGCCATGAAGATCCTATGAGTGGCGACGGCGGTCCGTTTCGATACGATCGGCATTGCCAATCGTCGAAAAGGGAGCGATCAGATGAAATTAAATGGAGATGCTAACAAGACGACGAACAAAGTACTGAACGCAATCTTCGTCTCTGTCGAATTGAGCCGGAAGACTTGGCTCGTCACATCGCTGGTGCCGGGAACGGGGGAGAAGCTGTCACGTCACACAGTGATGGGTGGTGACATTGCGGGGCTTTTGGAACGTCTCGCCCGACTGAAGCAGAAGGCATTGGACAGAACCGACCAATCCTATCCCATCATCGTCATTCAAGAAGCTGGACTCGACGGCTTTTGGGTCCATCGGGTTCTGCAGGCCCAAGGGCACGAGAGCCATATTGTTGACGCCGCCTCGATCGCAGTTTCGCGGCGTCGTCGCCGGATCAAGACAGACCGGCTGGATGGAGAGACCCTCATCCGAGCCTTGCTGGCCTTTGAGCGAGGCGAGCCGCGTGTTTGCTCGATGCTGCGTGTGCCCTCGCCCGACGACGAGGACCGTCGCCGCATAACACGCGAACGCATGGTGCTGATGCAGGAGCGAATCCAGCATAGCAACCGAATCAAGGGCCTTCTCTTCTCGCAGGGCGTCACCGATTACGATCCACTCCGGCGTGGTCGGCGCGAGCGGTTCGAGGCTGTGCGAACCGGTGATGGACGAGATCTCCCGCAGCATATGAAGCGCCAGTTCGACCGGGATCAAGGAATCGGAAAGTCCGGAAACACGCGCCTGCGCTCCACACTGCTGGAGATGGCTTGGCTTTGGTTGCGTCATCAGCCCGGCTCGGCGCTCAGCCGATGGTTCAACGAGCGTGTCGCCCAGAATGGCGGCCGCTTCAAGAAAGTCATGATCACGGCATTGGCGCGCAAGCTCATCGTGGCTCTGTGGAAATACGTTAGCGCCGGAGTTGTGATCGAAGGCGCCATCGTTCGGCCATGACAACATCGCTTCCCAGTTCGGTCCGGGCCTAATCAGCTCGCCCGGAACCAGGGTGGACGACCGGATCGCGGCTTGGCTCGCACGCCGTCACGAAGAATGGTCTCGTCCTCTTGAGCCTTTGCCGCCGTAGGCGGGATTTTGGTGCGGCCGCATGCGCGGCGACCGGATGTGAGGTTGATACGTGCATTGGCGCGGATCAGCAGATCGGCTCAGACCTTGGGTTCGAGAGCGGGAAGCAGGCCGGTAAGGGGCAGCGCCGACGATATCGAGGTGCGCCCAATGCCAGCGTCGTTCTCGGCAGACTTGCCGACGAAGCCACCGTGCGGCCTCTCTCTTGGCTGGTCTGGCGCTGTCCGGCCTATGCCAGCAACGGCTTCGCCGACCTTCTTCCCCGGCGTGTGCCACGCCTTCCTCGCGAGACAAGAAGCTCGGCTATCGCCGTCCTCCGCTGTGCTGCGGCCCTCCGGGTGCAAGCCGGCCGTCCATCGCCTCTCGACCGCCATCGAGACCGCATCGGGTGGCTTCGAGGAACAGTCAGGAGAAACGAAAATGGCTCAGATCGGTACGTTCAATCACGGCGAAGATGGCTCCTACACCGGCACCAAGCGTCCGATTTGTACTCCACAATAATCTCGAGTTCACCACCGCTCATTCTTGCCTTGACCAAACAACTCTCATGTGAGGCCGCGATGGGCGCGGTCGATCCGACCAGGGAAAGCCGCAATGACCACCGACCACGACGACGATCTCGAGCCGCACCAAAGCTCATCCCCAACCGACCAAGTGCTCCAGGAACTCCAGCTCTTTGGCTACCGTCCCTTCCACGATGAGCCCGATCCCCGGCGGCTCCCTGAAGCGCGAGTCCTCGCCGGCAGCATCGTCGACATCTTCGATGCCCTCGTGGTGGAGCTGTCCGATACCCGTCTTGAGCCCGACCTCGAGGACCTGCTCTGGTCGACGGTGAACGTCTTCCACCGCGCCAGCGACAGGATCGAACGAGAGCTCGACGGCAATGAACTGGCCCAGCAGCGCTCCCAGCGCGAACAGGACGGCAGCGAGGTGAAATCCGTCGAATTGGAGCGCCTGACGGCGGAAGGTCAAACACTGATCGAGCGACGCAACGCCTTCGAGCTGATGCGCGACCAGGCCGCCGACGAGTTCGAACGCCACACCCATTCCGTCTGGCGGCCGCGCAACGGGTCGAGGGTCAACCACCGCAATCTGACCTCCGCGATGATCGACAGCCGCGACTTCCTGGTCGCGAAGAAGCGCGCCGACAATCAGGTGCTCATGCCGCCCGGACCGAAAGTCGCGCTGACCGGTGGTCTCGACTTCAACGATCACCGGTTGATCTGGGCCAAGCTGGACCAGGTGCACGCCAAGCATGCGGACATGGTGTTGCTGCACGGCGGATCCCCCAAGGGCGCCGAGTTGATCGCCGCCAAGTGGGCCGGCAATCGCAAGGTTCCGCAGATCGCCTTCAAGCCCGACTGGACGAAGCATGCCAAGGCCGCGCCGTTCAAGCGCAACGATGCGATGCTGGAGACGCTACCCATCGGCGTGATTCACTTCCCCGGTACCGGTATCCAGGACAATCTGGCCGACAAGGCGAAGAAGCTCGGCATCCCGGTCTGGAGGTTTGGCGGCGCGTAAGCGCTGCCGCAAACACTAACGGCTAGAAGCCTGCGGCTCGCTCAATGCGGCTGATTGTGCGATTTGAGCTGCGGCCCCGACGCGTCGGCCGCAGCCTTGCACCGGGTTTGCTCGGATCTTCGTTCAGATCACAATTTCGAGCAAGGCCCCCACTCTCGTCCCCGCGCGCGGCCTTGATCACCTCTCCGACGTCGAGGGCGGTGTTGGTAATTGTCCATCCTTGCAGAGCGGAGGTCTGCCGTACCTCCTCATCGCTCGCGGCGAGGATTTCCTCGCTCAGCGCTCCGAGCAGGCGGGCCAGATCGAGACTGGGGTGCTAGCGTGTCACTTACTCCAGTTTTGTTGATGGCGCAGCAGGGTGCGCCGCATCCGCCGTCGCGTCGTGTCGTAGTCGAGCTCGGACATATCATGGACCTTGCAGATTTCTCTGGCCGTCAGGCCATCGGCCATGCCCGCAATGATCTTCAGCGCCCGGGGATCGGCTTCGAACAGCCGATAGACGTTGGCCAACTTCTGGGCGGCGGCCAGGATCCGCTCCGGATCGGGCTCCTCATCGGCCTCGTCACCGGGCCAGCTTCTCTGGTCCGGATCATCTCGGCTCACAAGCAGCCTTTGCTCGAGCCGCGCACGCCGCCAATGGTCGTTGCAGATACTGCGCATGACACCCGACAGAAACGCAAGAATGGGTACGTCTGGCGGCCAGGGGCGCGAGCCGTCGAGAACGCGTGCGATCGCCTCGTGGAGGATGTCGTTCCAGCCAACTCCTCCCGGCAGCATGCGTGTTTTTGTTGAGGCTCGCACAATCGTGACGACCTCGAGGCTGCAGTCGTAGGCGGGAAGTCAGCTACCGTAAGAATCGCAATTCCTGAATAATATCAGGGCAAGCCTCACAAATCCGAGGCTCTCTTTTTGCCGCGGTAATTGCCTATGGTGTTCGGAGACGGTGACCCCGATTGCGCTGCGGATCTGGCGCATCGATTTGTGGACGGCATCGAGGAAGGCTCGACTGGCGTTCTCCATCAACGATCTGCGACCTGAACCGCGTGCGGCAGGGCCTTTGCCGCAGCTTCGCCATATCCCCCGCCGCGATCGCGATCGTGGGATGAGGGCGAGCCGGGCTTGGATCCGGCAGCAGGGTGACGATCCGGTGCCTTTCCAGGTTACAGATGATGCTGGCGTATCAGGTCGCGAGATCTTGAGTGGCGATCATCCACTGCTCGGCGTGATATCCCCGCTGCTGTTGATCCACAAGATCGACGACGAAGTCCGCGGACTGGCAAAACTGGACGAGACCGCACGCCGCCTGATGACGGTTCCTGGTGTCGGCGTGGTGACGGCCTTAAAGATCCGACATACGATTGATGACCCATCCCACCTTCGATCGGCATCAGCCGTCGGCGCTTATCTGGACCTTACACCGCGGCGCAGTCAGCCCGGCGCAACCATTGGCAAGATCTCTCGATGGGGTGGCCGGCTTCCCCGAACCTACTTGTTTGAAGCCGCGGCCGTCCTGCTTTATCGAACGAAGAAATGGTCCTCCCTCAACGCCTGGGGCATGAAGCTCGCAAAGCGGATCGGCATGAGGAAGGCAAAGGTCGCCATTGCGCGGAAGATCGCCATAGTTCTTCACTGCATCTGGGTCAATGGCACATCGTTCGACTGGGGTCAGGCGAAGGAAGCCTGACCCGGTTTGTCAGCTCCTGGTACGGTCCGCCGAACTAGCGATGTCCCGCTGGGACGGTGCTTGTGACGACCTCGTTCATTCATTCGGCTGGTGGCGGCTCGACCGTACTCCGCTGCAGACGTTGAGGCGTCCGCCCCGGACCTCATCATGAGGTGCTGCGCGACCTCGGAAAGGACCATGATCTCAGCGATGGCATCCGCAGGTCCAGGGCGCGTGCAATGCTTGGCCGACGATCATGTATCAGCTGCGCTCGCACCATCTCCACAACCCCGGCCAACGGCGCGAGCGCTACCGTCGTGCCGCAGGCGAATCCAGAAGGATTGCTTGACATTGAACTGCAAATTAAAGGGCCGAATGATAGTATTGCGCTAGGAAGCCGTCGATAGCACTGGGGGCCGGCGCGCCTGCCAGCCTTACTTACCTGGCATAGAGAACTCGTCCCGACCGGTGAGCCGCTTCTCGTAAAAGATCACCGCATATCCGTCCAGTATCCCTTCTCTGCGGCGAACATAGCCAGTGCTCTCATAGAGTCTTTGAGCCCCTACCTGGATCGTTGTCGTGTCGAGCACGATCTGCTTGAATTCCAGCGCAACGGCTCGCGATTCCAACTCACGAAGAATCCGTCTTCCAAGCCCCCGTCGTTGAAAGGAGGGATGGACCCGCATGCGCTTCAATTCTACGACGTCATTGTCAAGCGGTTTCAAGCCACCCATGGCAGCGAAATCGGAACCGATATGCGCAACCATGAAGTCGCCGCCTGACTTGATGTAGACCTCCCCGATATTCCGTAGATCATCGCCCCATGTCCCTTCCGGACTACATACACCAACATCCTGCGACGCGGTTGTATGCAGATGCCAGACATTATCGGTGTCCGCTGGCGCGAACCGACGAAAGATCACTTCGTCCTTAGACATCTATGATACTTTATCCTTTGGCATCGGACGCCGGTGCTCCGACACGATCCCGGGTTCTTCCGAGCAGATACTAATCCTCGGCCTACGGAGGCAGTGTCAATAGCCGCTGGCAAAGCACGACCTCAATACTCTCCGACGCCTCAACTCCGACAAGTGGTCGACCTGGCTCAACCGTGTGCTTCAGGGCCGCACGACGATGCATCCGGGTAAATCGGTCCAGCGCGCAAACACAGGCCTCGTGTAGTCTCTCGATTTCACGGCCGCCGCGCTCGACCACGGGCGAAATGGTTGCAGACCTTGGAAAGTCCGCTTTCCCTTCGAGCCAGGCTGGCTTGAGCCATGCATCCCTGTTGTCTGGCGACAGCCAACAGAACACCTTGCCAATGCTCGTCTGCGGATAGTATTCGGACAGCCGATATAGATCCCAATAAAATTGAGGTTTTTGACGAAATAGCTCTTCGCCGACCAGCAAAACCGAGACCGCGACAACGCGAGCCGAGAAACGGCCGCTTGGACCAAGCGTATTCCTATAAGGATTTTTTCCGTAGAACGCGCGAAACTGGCTGAACAGTTCTGGCGACATATGGTCCTCGAAACGCGTCAAAACATCTTGTGCGGACTCAAGCCGCGCCACGCATTGCGTAAGACATCGAGAAGCATCCGCGCCACCTAAGTCTCGCAAGTCGAGCAGCGCATCCATTGCTGACTGCAATTCGCTCTCGATCAGTTGATGGCCGGCGCAAAAATCACGCTCCTCGACGCCAACTGCGCCAAGGCAATACAGG
This sequence comes from Bradyrhizobium genomosp. III, assembly GCF_000261705.1. Taxonomy (NCBI): domain Bacteria; kingdom Pseudomonadati; phylum Pseudomonadota; class Alphaproteobacteria; order Hyphomicrobiales; family Nitrobacteraceae; genus Bradyrhizobium; species Bradyrhizobium genomosp. III. Next base: position 35,981 of record NZ_AJQF01000476.1, read on the forward strand.
CGGGGGTCGCTCTGTACCGGATTCGTAAGGATCATGTCTTCGTAGGAGAGGACACCAACGCTAGGCTGACGCTGGCACGTCAAGCTCGCCAGGCGGCTTAATTCCGCTCCCACGGTCAATTCGGCGTCAGAAGGATCGAGGCCGGCAAAGGCCGACATCTGATAAGTGCAATTGACGAGATACTGGATGTCTGTTTTGGCTATTTCGAAATCGCACTGCGGCAGCCTCAACAGCAGCCCGCTGTAGTCTGCCTCACCAATCATTGCGTTGACGCTACGCCCGAACGCCTTTATCGCTCCATTTGGTCGTTCACTACGTTGGATCTCCGCAACACAATGCGGCAGTTGTTCGACGGTAAAGTTGCTCACTGGTCCAAGCGGACGCTTTCGTTCACTTCGATCAATGCTATCAGTTAGATGAGAAAAAATGTCCTCCGAACGGTTGGGCGACCGTTCAGGGGCGACTGGCGAACCACTATCGACCGCAGTCGGGCGCACCACCGATGTCATTGAAAGACCTCTTTCATCTGAACACTTGAGCCGTATCTCGCCGCCGGCGAGTAATCATGTTTTTCGATAAGATCCGTTCGTTTGTCTGCTATCCGACCGTCATTGTATGCGACCTGCTCAAGCACATTATTCGAGAAGAACAGCAGTGACACTGCACCCGAATTGATAGTGCCGGCATCAGTTAACGAAAGGACGCCATCCTTCGAAATGCAGATGAGTCCTGCCTCCTTCAAGGCCCTTAGCTCGCGAGCAAAGTATACTTCAAGGGATACGCCAAATTCCCGTTCGAAGCGGGAGAGCAACACGCCGCTGCTTCGCAGGGCGAACATTAACGTCCTGCGCATGAGATCATCCTGCGATAGGACGACGCCTTTCCACACCGGTTTCTCGCCCGCTTCGACCCTGGACAAGTAGCGATCCAAATCCACTTCGTTGTAGAACTGACACTCGCTCATGAAACCAAATCCGCTGACCCCAAACGGGACCAGATTATTATCGTTCCAGGAATCGTATTTTCGGGCTTGTTGAAAGGAGTGCGGTTGCGACATCTTAGTCCAATAGAAAATCGGTCCATGGCGGTAGCCGAGACTCGTGAGCATATGCTCGGCCATAAAATGCATCATGACGCGCTCCTTCGCCCCGGCGAATTGATATCGTCCGCGCGCCAAGTGACGAGCTATGGGGTCGGTCGATTTGAACATCAATGGAAATATATTGAACTTTTCAACTTCCATATCGAGGAGGCCGATCAGAGAGCCGTACCAGCTCCGGAGCGTCTGCTGCGGCAATCCGTACATCAGGTCGAGCGACAGGTTCTCGACACCCATCCCCTTCAGCAACTTTACGGTTTGCATCACCTCGTCCACACCATGCCCGCGGTTGAGTATCCGCAAAATATCTCGATCTAGAGTCTGAACACCCAGCACGAAGCGGTTTACGCCGCCTTTAAGGAGAGTAGATATGCGATCGGCAGCGTCTGCCTGCTTGGCAAGAGACGGATGTAACTCGAAACTCACCTCCGAATTGGACAAGTCAAAGCGCTTCCCAATCATACCGAACAATGCTTTGAGCTGATTGTTCGTCAAGAATGAGGGAGTGCCGCCTCCAATGAAGGCTGTCTCAATTGCGCTGCCGGCCAGCGCCGCGTCTGACCAACTCATCTCCTTATCCAGGGCCGCCAAGTAGCGTTCGACTCGTCGGGGAGGAGGATTGATCTCCTTGCCGAAGTGGCAAAAGGTGCAGTTCTGATGACAGAAGGGGATGTGGAAATAGAGGTCAATCGACGGCGCAATGCGATCCAACAATATGTCTGGATTGATCTCCCCCATGGCCTTAAGGGGGGGATATGTGCCGACCAGGTAATCGTTAAACGTGTCGAGGTGCAAATTGCGCGACCTTAACATGTCAATGTTGATGTCGTACGAGCGGTCGATCGCGAATTCCAGGGCCTCGGAATAGGTCGGCGTACTCATCTTTCGTGCTCCTTAGGATTTTGCGTTAAGGCAAAGGTGCGATGGCAGTTCTGTTCGTTCGGCGACGACGTAAGGATGTCGCTGTCGGTGCGAACATTGTGCGCGCGGCGGCGCCGACGGGCGCGAGCATTCGTCGAGAGAATGATGCGCTCCCCACAGACGTGTTGGAAGCGGAGGTGGTCTCGGCGAATTCGCTCCGAGCCACGAAGCTTTCGCGCGACCTCCCTTCGCTCCTTTCTCCGCAGCCGCCACTTTCGCAGGGCGCCAAACCTCGTTTGCCTCTTGGGCGATGCCGAGATTGCCCCTGCAGGATCCTCCGCATGCCGCATGACAGCTCCAGCCAGCCACACTGGTTCGGGCCTGCTCGGGACTAATTGAGCCGAATGGTAGGTCGATCCGATCGTCTTGAGCGTCAGCCAATTTGGATGACGGCAACGACTCCGGCGTTGCGCCCGGCAAAGTTCGCGCCGCCCCCAACTCCACGTTGTCGCGGCAATTGCACTTATTCTGATCAGTCGAGCAAGTCTCATCTAAATCCCTGGGCCGACGACGGAGAGACCGCCACGGTCGGGCGGATCGGTCACCGTGTTCCAGCAAGCGACGTGCCATCAAAGATGGGCAACGCTTGCTTGAAAACAGGCGCAAACACGCGCTCCGGACCGCGAGGAGGTGAGGCTTGCGCTTCGGTGTCCAGTCTCGAACAAAAGAGCTTGAACCAGACACACCTGTGCAGCGCCTATCGTGACTGACGGCGACTAGTCTCTCTCAATCCGACGGTCGCCATCTTCAAGGAAGGCAGCGACGACGACGAAGAGGAATTCAGGCACGTAACTTGCGCGGTTGCGGCCACCGATCCGTTGGCAGCCGGGAAGTTGACCATGAAAGACTGCGGCGCCAAGGCTGCAACCCTAAACTGCCCGATCGAAGAGGAACAGTTGCAAAGGCTCGGCTTGGGCCCGATGAGCTGATAGCTATACAGGATGACGAGATCGCTCCAATCATCCCCTGACCCGGACGCCACTAAGCGCTGCACGGCGGCATCGCGGTGGGCCTCGTGGAATCGCCCAGATAGCGATACCTTCACCCGCCTCGCAGACGATTTTCTCGGTCGTCGGGGCCATTGCCGTCAGCATCACGGCCTTCGTCCGACTCACCGGAATGGCCGCAGGCGGACCAGCCAAACACCGCTTGACGCGCGGCTGATATCGGTAGGACGGTGGGGCCGCTCCAGGCATCCAGACTGGCACCAAGCCTTCATCATCGAGCCTGCGCTAACCGCGGCTTTAGCGCCGATGGTGCGAGCTCGGAAACAGAGATCATGGAGGACACCGTGGCGACCATCAGCATCTTCCGGAAGACCGGCAACAACGAGTTGACCGGTCCGATCCGCACGCTCGCCTTCAACGTCAAGGCACGGCCCGTCTCGCATCGAGAACCCTCGGACAAGGGGGCCGGCCTGCGCTCCTGCCTTTAGCCGTTCAGCACATCCTTGAGGGCCTTGGCCGGGGCGAACGTCAGCTTCTTCGCCGCCGCGATCTTGATCGTCGCGCCAGTCGAGGGATTGCGGCCTTCGCGTTCCGGGGTGTGCTTCACCTTGAACTTGCCAAAGCCCGGCACATTGGTTTCAGCGTCGCTCGCTGCTGCATCGGCGATAGACTTGAAGACACCGTCCACGATGGCCTTGGCTTGCGCCTTTGGCAGATTGTACGCCTTGGCGATCTCGTCGGCGATTTCAGTGGCGGTGGTCATGGTGTGACGTTCCTCGGGGATGTCGGTTGCAATTGGCTGCGCGCAGCCTCGGCGCTCTAAGCATAGAGGAGCGCGCATCGCAGCCACGTCAAGACGCGGCCTGGCCGCTTGCGCGAATTATCCCATGGATTCGGCTTACGTGAGCAGCTTTCGCGAACGGGTCTGGCGCGCAAGCCGGCGATTGGCTGCATTCTTCTGGGTGATGGCCGGAGCGAACTCGTCATAATTAGTCGTCCGTTAAGAAGCCGGATTGATCGAGGCTGGCCGGGCGAGCGTGCGCCATAGCTGGGCCAGGAACAGGCACAAGAGATATCTCAGCCAGGCGAGGATGCGGCGGAAGTTGTGTCCGACGGCTGAGAGGACGACGTTGGCGGCATCGCCGGCGCGGCCTTTGAGGTAGCAGCGCCCGAGGTGGCCTTCCGCCTTCAGGTGTCCGATGATGGGCTCGATGGCGGAGCGGCGGCGCAGCTCGCGCTTGATGACACCGAAAACGCCGCGCTTCTGGCCGGAGATGAAGACGCGACGGGGATTTTGTGCGTCGTGGCCGCGGTATCCCTTGTCGACATAGGCCCGCTCGATCGGACAGCCGGTGAGTGTCTCGGTGCGGTCAATGACGTCCCGCAAGGTGTGACCGTCGTAGGGGTTGTCGGGCAGTGCGCTGGCGTGCAGCACGAACAGGCCACCGGGAGCCCGGCGGTTGTTGGTGACGATGGAGGCCTTCACGCCGAACTCGTAAGGCGCGCTGGCCTTGCCCTTGCCGATGCACTCCACTTCCGGGGCATGGAAGGAATAGAGCTTCCAGCCGCGCTGGCGCTGCTGCTGCGAGCGGATCTGCGTGGCCCGGCCGAGCGGGAGGGCGAACGCCTGCTCCAGTGCTGGCTGGCCTTCGATCTTGCGGCGGATGTCGCGGATGATCCGGCCCAGCCGGCTACGCAGGATACGCAACTGCCGCTGATGCCGCCTGAACTGTTTGGCATGGGCGTAGCGGCCGGCCATCATCGCGGCGGCCTTGGCGATGCGAGCATAGGATTGCCGCAGCCTGACGCCGTGCCTGATCGCCAGGCGGTTGAGCCCCTTGATGGCCGCATGCAGCAGCTTGGCATCGGTCGGAAAGGTGATGGCCTTCGGCTGCACCGTGGTGTCGACCGTAACCCGCTTGAGGTCCTGGCTGCGTAATGCACCGGCCTCGTGCGCTACCCGCAAGCTCTCGGCCAGCAGCAACTCCAGCTTGTCGCCAAGCCGCTTGCGCCAATGGCTCAGGTCCGAGCGCTCGTGCGGGAACGTGTGCTGAAAGAACTCTTCCCCGGTGAAGAACTGGAAGTATGGGTCATGGACCCAGCGCTCGCACACCTCCTCATCGGACAGCCCGTAAATGTGCTTGAGCAACAGCAGACCGATCATGAAGCGCGTCTCGATCCCGGGCCTGCCGTTCTCGCTGTAGAGCGGCGCGATCTCGCCGTCGATCCAGTCCCAATCGACCTTGCCGGCGAGCAGAACCAGCTCGTGCTTCATATTGATGATCTGGTCGAGCCGAGCCCGGAACAGATCGTTCGATCCCGTCGTCTTGTGCTTCTTCGGCCGCATCGTTCCCTCCGATGCAGACAAGGAATCATGCTTCCCGCTTCGAGGGAATCCACGAAAACCAAATCGCAAGGTTCTGACGCCCAAAGCATCAAAACCTTGCAATCTGGAAATGCCCCTTAGCCCAAATCGAGATTCCCGATCAGTGGCTTAGTCCTTCTTCACGGACGACTAATTAGCGCGGCTCTTTTGTAGCGCGCGTTTGGCATCGGCGAGTTCGATTTCAACGGCCAATCCAAAATGTCTTGCAGTGGCAGACTTTCGAACTCCCTGAAATCGGGATAGGGGGAAGCCTCGCGGCTCCGCC
>NZ_AJQF01000477.1:0-5695 GCF_000261705.1 Bradyrhizobium genomosp. III
ACGATCGCGAAACGCCCCTTGTGGCGGGCGGGATGTCACGGCTTGTACGGCAAAACCGAACTTCTGTAAATTCGAATATTTTCGCGCACGGCTATCGACCCAGCGCTGGCGTGTTTTGCCCGTCAGGCAACACAACGGATGGTAGGTGGGCAGGCCTGCGATCCCCGCCGCACCGCAACGCCATCCCGCTGACGGATGCGGCACCGCCCTCGACCAATCTACCCGTACAGCACCCGCGGCAGAATCGTGACGATGCCGGGCCACAGCGTCAGCAGCAGCACGAAGCCGATCATGATGACGAGATACGGCAGCGTCACGCGCGCGATGTAGCCGAGACCATCTTCCGTCAGGCCCTGGATCACGAACAGGTTGAAGCCGACGGGCGGGGTGATCTGCGCCATCTCGACCGCGAGCACGAGGAAGATGCCGAACCAGATCTCGTCGAATCCGGCGCCTTTCACGATCGGCAGCACGATCGGCAAGGTCATCACGATCATCGAGAAGCCGTCGAGGAAGCAGCCGAGGATCAGGTAGAAGACGACCAGCACCACGATCAGCATGAACGGCGACAGGCCGAGGCCCTTGACGAAGGCGGCAACCGCCTGAGGGATGCCGAGGAAGGCCGCGGCATTGCCGAGGATCGAGGCGCCGAGCACGATCAGTGCGATCATCGAGCAGGTCACGACCGAGCCGATCAACACGTCGCGCATCACCTGCTGCGACATCGAGCCCTGCGCCCAGGCGACCAGCGCCGCGCCCAGCACGCCGACGGCGGCGGCCTCCGACGGGGTCGCAAGCCCGCCATACATCGAACCGAGCACGCAAGCGATCAAGAACAGCGCCGGCGCAAGGTCCTTCAGCGCGGCAAAACGCTCGCCCCAGGGCACCTGCGAGAGCTTTGCTTCCGTCTCCGGCACCATCGATGGCTTGAGCGTGGTGTGCAGCATCACCCAGCCCATGAAGGTTGCGGCGAGCAGAAGTCCGGGCAGCACGCCGGCCGTGAACAGTTTCAGGATCGAGACGTCGCCGAGCACGCCGTAGATGATCATGATGTTGGACGGCGGGATCAGGAAGCCGAGCGTGCCGGCACCGGCGAGCGAACCGATCGCGATGTCGCGCGAATAGCCGCGGCGCAAGAGCTCGTTGAGCGACATGCGGCCGATCACCTGCGTGGTCGCGGCCGACGAGCCCGAGATCGCCGCGAAGATGGTGCAGCCGATCACGTTGACATGCAGCAATCGGCCGGGCAGCAACCCCGCCCAGGGCGCCAGCCCCTGAAACAGCGAGCGCGACAGGCGGGTGCGGAACAGCAGCTCGCCCATCAGGATGAACAGCGGCAGCGCCAGCAGCTCCTGCGTGGTCAGGATGTTCCAGGCGTATTGCGGCAACAGCTTGTCCAGCGGGATCGAGCGGAACATCGCGAGCAGCAATGTCGCTGTCAGCGCGAGCGTGAGGCCGATCCACACGCCGCAGGCCAGCAGCGCAAACAGGATCGCGAAGAGGGCGACGACTTCGATGGTCATGCGATCTGGAATCCGGGAGCGAGCAAAGCTGTCATTCGACGGGCGAGGCCTTCATGCGGTGATCCTCCAGCGGCAGGCCGAGCACGGCCTGGATCGCGCGTGCCAGGAATTGCAGCGTGAGCAGCAGCATGCCGAAGGTGACGACGGCTTCCGGAAACCACAGCGGCGTGTCGCTCGAGGTCGAGACCTGGCCGCGCACATAGGCGCCGAAAGCGAACTTCGCCATGGCCGAGGTCAGGAACGCCATGAAGGCAAAACCGGCCGCGGCGGACAGGATCTCCAGCGCGCGTTGCAACGGCGCCGGCGCGTTCTTGAGCAGTAGCACGACACGGATGTGGCCGCCGACGCGCAAGGTCATGGCGGCGCCGAAGGTGAACGACGCCGCCATCAGATAGGATGAGTATTCCCAGGCAATCGAGATCGTCGGCGGGAAGAACGACAGGAAATTCGAGAGGAAGCGCGTTGCGACCTCGCACAGCATCAGCAGTGTCAGCGTCAACAGGCAGCCGCCGCCGATCCAGCCGTCGAGCCGGCCGAGACGGTCGATGCCGTCGAGCAGAATGCGCAGCGGCGCCGGCGCCGCGGCGTTGAGACTTTGTGAAGCCGCGGGCGAAACGCTGACCATATCGGCCTCAGCGCTTCATTTCGGCGAGATAGGCCCGCACCGGCTTATCGGCCGCCGGCACGCGCTTGAGGAAGGCGTCGAGCTGCGGCGCGGTCTTGGCCCGGATATCCGTCATCATCGCGCCCGAGACCGGCACCACCTCCATGCCGCCCTCCTTCAGGCGGTTGAGGCTGTCGGCATCGGCCTTGAGCGAGTTCGCCCAGAACCCCGGCTCCATCTTCGCGGCGATGCCGGCGACCATCTGCTGTTGGTCGGCGCTCAGCGCCTTCCAGGAATCGAGATTGACGGTGAGCATCTGCGAGGACCAGACGTGATTGGTCGGGTAGACGTATTTCAGGAATTCCCAGAACTTGCCGTCGACGCCCGAGACCGCCGAGGTCGAGACGCCCGCGACGGCGCCCGAGGCGAGCGCGGGGATGGTCTCGCCCCAGGGGATCATCACCGGCGCCATGCCGACCACGGCCAGCATGTCGACGGCGTTCTTGTCGGGCACGCGGATCTTGATGTTCTTCAATCCGTCGACATCGGCGACCTTGACCTTGAGATGCAGATACTGCGTCGGCCACGGCACGATGTAGAGGATCTTCTGGTTGTTGCGTGCGGCGACTTTCTCGTATTCGGGCCGCACATATTTGTGCAGCACCTTCAGTTCGTCCATCGAGCTGCAGAGGAAGGGAATGCTCTCGACGCCCATGAAGGGCTCGTCGCCGACCTGCTGGATGTTGAGGACGTCGGCAAGCGGCACCAGGCCGTCGCGCACGGCGCGCAGATGTTCGGGTCCCTTGAAGCCGAGTTGGCCACCGGCCTTCACGGTAATCGCGACCGAGCCGCCGCTCTGCTTCTTCACTTCTTCCGCGAAGGCCATCGCGTTCTGGGTGTGGAAATTGCCGTCGGGCCAGACCGTCGACATGTCCCAGCTCGCCGTCGCCGCCCGGGCGCGGGTCGAGATGTGGCCGGCGGCGAGCAGCGTCGCTGCGCCCGTGGTGAAGTTCCGTCGCGTGATCATTGCTCCCCTCCGTTTACCAAGCGCACTGACGTGTCAGCGCGGGTACCCATAGACTGCAGCCGCATTGTCGGCGGACACGAGCCCGCTTTCGATGTCGTCCCTGACCGCCGCGCGATCGCGCGTCGTGGGAGCGCCGATGCCGGCGCCGCCCGGCGTCAGCACAACAAGCCGGTCGTCCGGCGGCACCTGCTGAAAGCCTTTTCCACGCAGCTTCTTGCCTGACTTGAGGCCGACATAGCCGGCCTCGCCGTTCTTGCCGCCATCGCGCCCGCGCGGCGGATGATCGATGCGGTCGAACGCCGCCAAGATGTCGAACGGCGCATCGACGCCGCTGCCGACCTCGATGATCTGGCCGAGGCCGCCGCGGGTGCGCCCTGCCCCGCCGGAATCCGGACGCAGCTCCTTGCGCCAGAAGATCAGCGGCGTCTGCGTCTCCGCGATCTCGACCGGCGTGCCGCGCACGCCGCTGGGATAGGCGGTGGCCGACAGCCCATCCTTGCCGAAGCGCGCACCGGTGCCGCCATTGGAGGTCACCGCCATCGAGAATCCGTAATTGCCGCCGACGCCGGAGCGGGTCTGGCCGCGGACGTTGAGATTCCACAGGCACGAGGTGCCTTCGGCCGGAACGCGCTCGGGAATGATCTGGCGCAGGCAGCCGAACACCACGTCGGGCAGCATCTGGCCGATGATATGGCGCGAGGCGACCGGCGCGGGCTTGGGCGCATTCAGGATCGCGCCTGCGGGTGCCGACACCGTCAGCGGCGACAGCGAGCCGGCATTGTTCGGGATCTGCGACGCCACGACACAGCCGAGGCCGAACACGGTGTAGGCGGTGGTGTAGGACAAGGGCACGTTGATGCCGAACTTCGAGGCCGCGGAGGTGCCGTCGAAATCGACATGGATGCCCGCATCCGAGATCGTCAGCGTCGCAGCCAGCGTGACCGGGGCATCATAACCGTCGACCACCATGGTGTTGCGCCAGCTGCCTTTCGGCAGCTTGGCGATCTCGGCCAGGACCGCCTCGCGTGAGCGGTCGCAGATGTAATCGCCGAGCCCGTCGAGCGTATCGATGCCGAACTCAGTCATCATCTCGACCAAGCGCTCGCAGCCGACGTCGTTGCAGCCGGCGAGCGAATAGGTGTCGCCTTCGGTATCGATCGGCAGCCGCGTGTTGGTGCGGATCATCGCCATCAGCGTCTCGTTGACGACGCCCTGGTCGATCAGCTTCAGCATGGGGATGTAGAGCCCCTCCATGAACACGTCGGTGGCGTCAGGCCCGAAGCCGATGCCGCCGATGTCCATCAGGTGGCTGGTGCAGGAGAACAGCGCGACCGGTTTGCCGTCCTTGAAGCAGGGCGTGGTGACGACGAAGTCGTTGAGATGACCGGTGCCCATCCAGGGATCGTTGGTGATGTAGGCATCACCCTCCTTCATCGTCTCGATCGGGAAGTGGTTGATGAAGTGCTTGACCGATTCCGCCATCGAGTTGACGTGACCGGGCGTGCCGGTCACCGCCTGCGCCAGCATCCGCCCCTTGAGGTCGAACACGCCGGCCGAGAGGTCGCCGCATTCGCGCACGATCGGGCTGAAGGCGGTGCGGAGCAGCACCTGGGCCTGCTCCTCGACCACGGCGATCAGCCGGTGCCACATGATCTGAAGGTCGATCAGGCTCGCGCCATTTGCCTTGCTCATGATCAGGCCGCCTTCCGTTCCATGACGATGCTGCCGGCACCGTCGATATGGGCGTCAAAACTGGTGGAGACGAAGGTAGAGGTCTCGTCCTCCGCGATCACGGCCGGGCCTGCGATGGTCGCGCCCGGCACCATGTCCTCGCGGTGATAGAGCGGGATCTCGATCACCTCGCCGGCGCGGCCGTCGAAGAATTTGCGGCTGCCGACAGCCTTGCCGGCAGGCTTGCGCGTGACGGCGGCGACAGCAGATGGATTGCGCGCCTCCGTCGTAGCGAGCACCGACCAGCTCAACACCTCGATCGCGGCGCCCGGGATCGGCCGCTCGAACATCGCGGAATAGTCCGCCTCGAACTTCTGGCGCAGGCCGGCGAGATCGGCCCCCGTCAGCCGCCGGTTCGGCAGCTCGACCGAGATCTCATGGCCCTGGCCGACATAGCGCATGAAGGCGGCGCGTCGTTCGCGCACCGGCGCACCGGCAGCACCAGGCTCGACCAGCGCGCGCGCCTCGGTCACCATCTCCTGCAGGAGATCCGACACCGCTTCGGTGTCGAAATCATCGAGCCGGACATGTCGACTGCGCACCAGCTCATAGGCGATCGGTGCCGCAAGGAAACCGACGGCCGAGCCGACACCGGCATTCGACGGCACGATCACGCGGGAGACGCCGATCTTCTCGGCGACGCGCGCCGCATGCAACGGCGCCGCGCCGCCAAAGGCGATCAGCGTGTGCTGGCCGACGATCTCGCCGCGCTCGACCGCATGGACACGCGCCGCACTCGCCATGTTCTCGCAGACGACCTCGTGCACGGCATAGGCAGCAGTCTCTGCCGACAGGCCGAGCGGCTCGCCG
>NZ_AJQF01000478.1:0-20776 GCF_000261705.1 Bradyrhizobium genomosp. III
CTTCGAAAGCTCCGGATCGAGCTTGATCGTACCGCCGGCAAATGCGTCGGGATCAATCATGCCGAGCGCGACGTCCGCATCGGTCACCGCCGGACGCTGGCCGCCGCGGCCGTAGCAGGCCGGGCCCGGCTCGGACGATGCACTCTCGGGCCCGACGGTGACGCGCTTCATCGCGTCGACATGGGCGATCGAGCCGCCCCCGGCGCCGATCTCGACCATCTCGATCACGGGGATGCGCACCGGCAGGCCGGAGCCTTTGAGGAAGCGCGCGGCGCGATCGACCTCGAACACGCGCGAGGTCTCGGGCTGGTACTTTTCGATCAGGCAAATCTTTGCCGTGGTGCCGCCCATGTCGAAGGACAGCACCTTGCTCTCGCCAAGACGCGCCGCGATCTGCGCCGCGAAGATTGCGCCGCCGGCAGGCCCGGACTCGACGAGGCGCACCGGAAAGCGCCGCGCCGTCTCGATCGAGGTGACGCCGCCACCTGAGGTGACGAGATAGATCGCGCCGCGGAACTGCTCGACCTGCAAGGCGTCGGCCATGCGGGCGAGATAGCCGTCGATCAGGGGTTGCACATAGGCGTTCGCGACCGCTGTCGATGTGCGCTCATACTCGCGAATCTCCGGGCAAACGGCCGAGGACACCGTCACGGAGATATCAGGCATCTCCTCCGCCAGGATCGCGGCCGGACGACGCTCGTGCTCGGGATTGGCATAGGAGTGCAGGAACGCGATCGCGACGCTCGCGACGCCCAGCTCACGCAATTTCGGCGCGAGTGCACGCACCGACGCTTCGTCGAGCGGGAGACGGACGGCGCCGTGGGCGTCGACGCGCTCGGGCACGGTGAAACGCAGGCTGCGCGGCGCCAGCGGCCTCGGTTTGTCGATGCCGAGATCATATTGATCGTAGCGGCTCTCGGTGCCGATATCGAGCACGTCGCGAAAGCCTTCGGTCGCGATCAGGGCCGTCTTGGCACCGCGGCGCTCGATGATGGCGTTGGTGGCGAGCGTGGTACCGTGAATGAAGACGTCGATGTCGCTGATATGCGCGCGCGCATCGGCGAGAATGAGACGCATCCCGTCCAGCACGGCCTGTTCGGGGCGCTGCGGCGTCGTCAGCAGCTTGCGCGTCTTGCGATCCTGCCCCACGTCCAGCACGATGTCGGTGAACGTACCACCGATATCGACGGCAAGCCGCACCTCGGCTCCCTCAAGCATTCCAAATTCTCCGCGCTGATCGTCAAGACTGAGGTCGAAAGCGCAGCAATTTCCATGCCATGGACGACGAGGACAACGCCGCGCCCGGCCATTCTGCTTGGCACCTATGCAATAGGCAAGCTGAGTTCACCGCCTGCGCGATCAGAGCAGGAATGCAAGCGCCGCCTCGCAGCGCTCCTCGACCTTCAGCGTCAGGAGATCGTCGGCGCGGGTGCGGCCGAGATTGACCGCCGCAATCGGAATATTGCGCTGCGCGGCAGCCTGCACGAAGCGGAATCCGGAATAGACCATCAGCGAGGAGCCGACGATCAGCATGGCGTCGGCCTGCGCCAGATGATCCTGCGCGGTGGCGACGATGTCGCGGGGCACGTTCTCGCCGAAGAACACGACGTCGGGCTTGAGGATGCCGCCGCAGGCTTCGCAAGGAGGCACCTGGAAGGACGAAAAATCCTCGTGCTCCAGATCGGCGTCGCCATCAGGTGCATCGGCGGCATCGAGCGTCAGCCAAGCCGCATTGGCGCGACCAAGCGCGTGCTGAAACTCATCGCGCGGCGTCTTCGCTCCGCAGCCCATGCAGCGAACCAGATCGAGCCGGCCGTGCAGGTCGATCACCTGGCGGTGGCCGGCGGACTGATGCAGCCGGTCGACATTCTGGGTCAGCAGCATCCCGCACCGGCCGTTCGCCTCGAGCCGGGCCAGCGCATGATGCGCATCGTTCGGGCGAGCCTGCCCGAACCGCCGCCAGCCGATCAGGCTGCGCGCCCAATAGCGCCGCCGCGTATGCTCGTCCGAGATGAAGGACTGGAAGTTGACCGGCTGGGTCCGCTTCCAGTTGCCGTTGCTGTCGCGATAATCGGGAATGCCAGAATTGGTGCTGCAGCCGGCGCCGGTCAGCACGAACAGTTTTTCGTGCCGGCCGACGAAATCCTGGAGCGGGGAGCTTGCCAGTGGAGCGTTTGCCATGGCGCAGATGTAGTCTGCGCGGGCGGGTTTTGCCAGATCATCGCAGTCCGCAGCGCATAGCGACCCGGATGGGAGGCTATCGCGGGGACCGGCGCCCCGTGAGATCGAGCGGGCGCACTTTCTCCTGTCCGGCAATGCGGGCGGCTTGCTGCAGCGTCAGTCGGAATTCATCCCGCTTCTCGTGCACCGAGGCTATCGCATGCCCGACCGCAACTCCGAGGCCGACCAGTGCGGCTTCGGAAAGCTGGAGGCTTGCCTCGATGGTTTCCGGCACCGCATCGGTTGCGCCGATCGCATAGAGGTGACGGGCATGGTCGGCGTCCCGCGCACGTGAAACGATCAGCACATCCGGCCGCACCGCCCGGATCCGCTCGACGACAGCATCGATCGCCGGCCGCGACTGGATGGTGATGATCACACCGGTCGTCTGCATCAGGCCGCAAGCCTCGAGGAAACCGAGCTCTGTCGCATCGCCAAAATAGACCTTGTGACCGTCGCGGCGGTCGCGCGCCACGGCGACGGCCTCGTGATCGACCGCGATGTAGTTCAGGCCGTGGCTGGTCAGCAGCGAACAGACGACTTTTCCAACGCGGCCGTAGCCGACCACGATGGCCTGCGCCCGGTCGCCGGGCGGCCGGACCGCCAGCTCTGGATCGGGCGAGCGCTCAGGACCCAGCTTCGCGGCCAGTCGGCGTCCGAGCGCGCCCAAAAGCGGCGTCAAGGCCATCGTCACGGCGGTGATGGCGACGGCAAAGCTCGACACGCGCGGCTCGATCAGACCGCCGGCCGCCGCCATTCCGATGCTGACGAACGCGAATTCGCCGACGGGACCCAGCAGGAAGCCGATCTCGATCGCCGTCGCCCAGGACAGCCTGAAGAGCCGGCCGAGCATGATGAGCACGATCGCCTTGCCGACGAGAATGCCGATGACCGCAGCCAGCAGCCAACCAGGCTCGCGCATGAACACGCGGAAGTCGATGGCCATGCCGACCGTGAAGAAGAAGATGCCCAGCAGCAGGCCCTTGAACGGCTCGACGGTGGCCTCAATGGCCTTGCCATACTCCGTTTCCGCCAGCATCAGTCCCGCAACGAATGCTCCGAGCGCCATCGAAAGGCCCGCCTGGTGCGCGGCAATCCCTGCGCCGACGATGACGAACAAGGTCGCGGCAACAAACAGCTCGGTCGAGTGGGTGCCCGCAACCATCTGGAACAGCGGCCGCATCAGCAGCCGTCCGAGCAGAGTGAGGACAGCGACCGCCAGCGCGGCCTTCAGGATCGCGCTGGAGATGTGCGCCAGGACGGAGCCGCCACTCTCCGCGCCGAGCACCGAGACGAAAACCAGAATGGGAACGACTGCGAGGTCCTGGGCCAGCAGCACCGAGAAGCTGGCGCGACCGGCAGTGGTCGCAAGTCGTTTCTCGGTGGACAAAAGCTCGAGCACGATCGCCGTCGAGGACAACGCAAGGCTCGCACCCAGGATGACGGCAGTATCCGAGCTCTGCCCGGAGAGAAGCGTCACGCCGAAAATCATGGCGGACGTCGCCAGCACCTGCAGGCCACCAAGCCCGAACACCAGGCGCCGCATCGTGACGAGTCGCCTGAAAGATAGTTCGAGCCCGATCAGGAACAGCAGGAAGACGATACCGAGATTGGCGATACCCTCGACATTCTGCGCGTCGGCGACGGTGACCCAGTACAGCAACGGGAGTTGCTGAACGAGCGAGCCGAGCCCGAGCGGACCGAGAATGGCGCCGGCACCGAGATAGCCCAGCACGGGATTGATGCCCCAATGGCGGACAATCGGCACCACGACGCCGGCAGTGCCGAGGACCACCAGCGCGTCGCTGTAGGCATTGATGTTGATGGTTGTGGTCACGAGCCCTTCATGTGTCGACGCTTGCCAATAGCGGCAGCGTCGTCCACGGTCGATAGCACACGGCGCCGCAGACCCCTACCCGGCCCGACCGCCATCCTCACAGTCCCAAACTGAGATCAACTCGCCCAGTTCTCGCGGAATTCCGGAAAGAGCGTCAGGCCTCCGCAGGCGTAGAGGGTCTGCCCGGTGATGTAGCTCGCATCGTCCGAGGCGAGGAAGGCGAACACGGCGGCGATCTCCTCCGGCGTACCGACGCGTCCCATGGGAATGTGGCTGGTGACGACGCCGCGCTTTTCGGGATCGCCGGTCCAGGCCGCGTTGATCGGCGTGTCGATCGCGCCGGGCCCGACCGCGTTGACGCGAATGCCGCGGCCGGCGAACTCCAGCGCCAGCGTGCGCGTCAGATTGGCCATGCCGCCCTTGCTGATCGAATAGGCGAGATAGCCGGGTTTCGGGATGATCTGGTGCACGCTGGAGCAGTTGATGATGGAGCCCCCTCCCCCGCGCGCCACGAAATGCGCGAGCGCCTTCTGGGCGCAGAGCACGGCGCCGTTGAGGTTGACGTCGATGATGCGCCGATAGGTCTCGACGTCGAGCGCCTCGCTCGGCGATTCCTTCTGGAAGCCGGCATTGTTGACGAGACAATCGAGGCGCTTCCAGCGCGCCAAAATCGTCTCGAACATCGCGGCGATCTCCTGCGCGTTGCCGACATTGGCCCTGACGATGAGATGATCGAGCTTGCCATGGCCACGATCGCCCGATGCCGTGCGTGCATGCGCCAGCGTCTCCTCCGCCCGCTCCTCGTTCTCGAAATAATTGATCGCAACAGTCGCACCTTCCTGGGCGAGCCGGATGGCGACGGCGCGGCCGATGCCTTGCGAGGCGCCGGTCACCAGGGCGTATTGGCCAACGAGGCGCGAGGGAAAGGAGGTCGAGCGATCGGTTTGCGGCATGGGTTCTCTCCGGGATGTCTCATCATCGATGGAACCGGCGTTTTGTTCCATCCCTTTCGTGCATCCCTGGGAATCACTCCGCGCGCCGCGCCAGCGGCGAGGTCAGGATCTGGTAGAGGATGATGGCGCCAAAAGTTGCCGTGCCGATCCCGCCGATCGTGAATGCGCCGAATTTGAGCGTGAGGTCGCCCGCACCGGCGGTCAGCGCCACGGCGACGGTGATCAGGTTTGCAGGATTGGCGAAGTCGACCTTGTTCTCGACCCAGATCCGGCCCGCCATCGCCGCGATCAGCCCGAACAGCACGATCGAGAGGCCGCCGATGACGGGCCCCGGGATCGACAGGATCAGCGCGCCGAATTTCGGCGAGAAGCCAAGCAGGATCGACACGATGGCGGCGAAGGCGAACAGCAATGTCGAATAGACCTTCGTCGCCGCCATGACGCCGATGTTCTCGGCATAGGTGGTGACGCCGGTGCCGCCGCCGCAGGCCGCCACGATGGTCGCGAGACTGTCGGCGAACAGGGCGCGGCCGAGATAGGCGTCGAGACTCCGGCCCGTCATGGCGCCGACGGCCTTGATGTGACCGAGATTCTCGGCAACGAGAATGATCGCAACCGGCGCGATCAGGAAGATCGCATCGGCCTGGAATGTTGGCGTGGTGAAGCTCGGCATGCCGAGCCACGGCGCGGCCGAAAGCTGAGTGAAGTCGATCGGCTTGCCGAAGCCGAGCCCGTTGGCGAACAGCAAGTACAAAAGATATCCGCCGATCGCACCGAGGATAATCGGCAGGCGGCGCCACAGGCCTGGCGCCGCAACGGCCACCACGCCTATGATCAGAACGGTCGCAAGCCCGATCCACGTATCGAAAGTGCCGGCGCTTACTGCCTTGACCGCCACGGGCGCGAGGTTGAGGCCGATCGCCGCGACCACCGCACCGGTGACAGCCGGCGGCAGCAGCCGCTCGACCCAGCCGACCCCCGACCACATCACGATCAGCGCGATCACGCCATAGAGCACTCCGGCTCCGACGATACCGCCGAGCGCCACCGACAAATTCGGGTTCGGCCCCTGCCCGGCATAGCCTGTGGCCGCGATGACGACGGCGATGAACGAGAAGCTCGAGCCGAGATAGCTCGGCACGCGCCCGGCGACGATGACGAAGAAGATCAGCGTGCCGATGCCGGAGAACAGGACGGCGACATTGGGATCGAAGCCCATCAGCAGCGGCGCGATGATCGTCGAGCCGGACATTGCGACGCAATGCTGGAGACCGGAGACGATCGTCTGACCCCACGACAGCCGCTCCTCCGGCATGATCACGCCCGAGGTCTTCAACGTCCAACGCGGGAAATAGCCCTGCTGTCGCCGGCCGGAGCCTGATGAAGTCGACATGTTCCCCCCAGTTGCGGTGCAGCGACCGATCTTCGTGCGAACAGACAAAAATGTGATTGTCGCTTCTGCGGCGACCATCACATGATGCAAGCCATGCAAGATCGAAATCACGCAAACTCAATGCGTTCCTGGGCCACTCTATGACACAAGTCGCGATCCAGCCAGCCATCCATCGCCGGCAACAGCCCTGGTACAAGATCCTCTACGTGCAGGTGCTGATCGCGATCGCGCTCGGCGTACTCATCGGCTATTTCTACCCCGATCTCGGCAAGGCCTTGAAGCCGCTCGGCGACGGCTTCATCGCGCTGATCAAGATGATGATCGCGCCGGTGATCTTCTGCACCGTGGTGCACGGCATCTCCTCGATGGGCGACCTCAAGCGCGTCGGCCGGGTCGGGCTGAAGTCGCTGATCTATTTCGAGACGGTCTCGACCGTCGCGCTCGCGCTCGGCCTCCTGGTCGGCGAAATCCTGCAGCCCGGGCACGGCTTCAACATCGATCCCGCCACGATCGACCCGAACTCGGTCGCCACCTACGTCACCAAAGCCAAGGAAGAGGGCATCGTCGCCCATCTGATGGCGATCATCCCCGACAGCTATTTGGGCGCGATCGCGCGCGGCGATCTTTTGCAGGTGCTGCTGATCTCGATCCTGTCCGGCTTCGCCATCGCCTTTCTCGGCAAGGCCGGCGAGCCCATTGCGGACGCGATCGACAAGGCCGCCAAGATGTTCTTCGGCATCATCCGCATCATCGTGCGCGTGGCGCCGATCGGCGCCTTCGGCGCGATGGCGTTCACGGTCGGCGCCTACGGCCTCGGCTCGCTGATCAATCTCGCCGCCCTGATCGGCACGTTCTATCTCACCAGCATGCTGTTCGTGCTCGTGGTGTTAGGTGCGATCGCGCGGCTCGCCGGCTTCTCGATCCTCCGCTTCATCGCCTACATCAAGGACGAGCTGCTGATCGTGCTCGGCACGTCGTCCTCCGAGACGGTGCTGCCGCAGATGATCCAGAAGATGGAGCATCTCGGCGCCTCGCGGTCCGTGGTCGGCCTCGTGATTCCGACCGGCTACAGCTTCAACCTCGACGGCACCAACATCTACATGACGCTGGCGACGCTGTTTCTGGCGCAGGCGACCAACACGCATCTGACCATCTGGCAGGAGCTCGGCATTTTGGGCATCGCCATGATCACCTCGAAGGGCGCCTCCGGCGTGACCGGCGCAGGCTTCATCACGCTCGCCGCGACGCTCTCGATCGTGCCTGACATCCCGATCCAGTCGATCGCGATCCTGGTCGGTATCGACAAGTTCATGAGCGAATGCCGCGCGCTGACCAATCTGATCGGCAACGGCGTCGCCTGCGTGGTCATCAGCATCTCCGAAGGCGAGCTCGACCGCGAGGCGCTGCACGAGACCATGGCCCATCCGCTCGAGATCGGCGAGGCGCTCGAGCCGGGCGGGAGTGCAGCATCGTAGGTTGCAAACCAGCCGTCTCAGCGCGATTCCGACGCGGTAGTTTCCCGGAGTGGTCAATTGCTGCGGGACGCGTCACAACAGTTGCGTTGGGATCACGGATTGATACTCATTTTTTCCACCCGACGCGCTGGGGGCAGGGCGTCGGGTTTTTGAAAATCACTGCCATATCAGGACCGCCGGCCGGGATCAGACGATCCCGCCGTGAGTGCGCAACACCTTGGCGGCGAGGTCGAGCCGCCGCGTGACCCCAATCGCCTGCAGGAACGCTTCGTCATGACTGACGACGAGCAGCGCGCCGTCATAGGCCCTCAAGCCAGCTTCGACCGCTTCGATGGACTCGATGTCGAGATGATTGGTCGGCTCGTCCAGGATCAGCAGCGACGGCGGCGATGACCCGCCCAGCACGCAAGCGAGGCCCGCGCGAAACATCTGCCCGCCACTCAGGCTTCCGGCGACTTGCAAGGCGGCATCGGCGCGAAACATGAACCGCGCCAGCGCGGCATGGCATTCGTTCGCTCCCGCCTTCGGATTGAGACGCCCAAAATTCTCCAGGATGGAGATCGAGGGGTCGAGCAGGCTGACCTTCTGGTCGAACAGCGCGAAATCCGGCCTGACCCGCAGGGTGCCCGAGAGCGGACGCAGATCCCCCGCGATGAGTTTCAACAGCGTCGTCTTGCCGGAGCCGTTGGGCCCGACCAGCGCGACCCGCTCCGGGCCGACGACGGCAAATGAGAGATCGCGCAGGACCGGCTGCTCCGGCCGATAGCCGGCGCTGACGCGGTCGAGCCAAAGCACCTCCCTGGCCGCCGGCAGGCCGGTCGCGGGCAGCTTGACGGAGAGCGGCTGAAGAATTTCGATGCGCCCGCGCGCCGTGTCGACGGCTTGAAGCGCTTCCGCGCGCAGCCGCTCGGCGATTTGTGCGGTCTTGCCGCCGGTATCCTCGCTGCGATCCTTGCGCGCCCCCGCCAGGATGCGCGGCATGTCGCCCTTGGCGCGCTTCTTCCTGCCGCCGCTGTCCTTGCGCGCTTTCTTCTCCGCGGCCTCCTGCGCCTTGCCGTCGATCTCGGATAGCTTCCTCTCGGCATGCGCGAGGTCGTGCCTGACGGCGGCGAGCTCGACCGCCTTCTGTTCGCGGTAACGGCTCCAATTGCCGCCGTATCGCGTGGCTCCGAGCGACGTCAGCTCGACAATCGCATCCATCGTATCGAGCAGGCGCCGATCGTGGCTGACGACGATCGCACCGCCGCGCCAGGCCGCGAGGAGATCGATCACGGCCTTGCGGCCGTCCTGGTCGAGATTGTTGGTTGGCTCGTCCAGCAGCAGGAAGTCCGGCTCGGCAAAGACCAATGCGGCGAGGCGAACCCGCGTGATCTGGCCGCCGGACAGCCGCTCCAGCTCGGTGTCGGGAGCGAGATCAAACCCGAGACGTGCAAGCGCAGCCTGTAGGCGTGCCTCGATAGTCCAATCGACCTCGGCGAGGTCGTCGGCCGAGACTTCCCCCCGCTCGGCGCGGCGAAGCAGCGCGAGGTGACCTCGCACTCCGAACAAATCGGCCACCGTCGCACCGGCAAGTAGCTGGATATCCTGGCGCAGCAAACCGACGGTTCCGTTGACGACGACGCGCCCCGCCTGGGGAAGATGCTCCCCGGGGATCGACCCGAGCAACGTCGTCTTCCCGACGCCATTGCGACCGACGAGGCCGGTCCGCTCGGCGCCGAACGTCAGATCGATGTTCGAGAGAAGAGGACGGCCGTCAGGCGTGGACAGCGACAGATTCGACAGGATGATTGAAGCAGGCATGGAATTCCCCGTGAGCAAGGCGGATGAGCTTTGCGGTCGGGGTAAAATCCATGGCTACGAAGTTCCTGATCGGGGACCCTCTAACTAGTCCCATCGAAGCGCGAGATCAAGGCGCGGCTCGAGGGACGACGGCGCGGAGAGCGCCGACGTCCCTGTCGCGATCAGCCCTTGAGCGCGGTCACCACCACCTCGATCAGCGCGCTGCCGCCGAGATCGGCGACGCCGACGGTGGCGCGGGTCGGCAGATTGTCACCGAAGAACTCGGTCCAGGCCGCGTCCATCTCCTTCTTCTTGGAGAGATCCGTGACGAAGATCGACGCACTGACGATGCGGCTCTTGTCGGTGCCGGCTTCTTTCAGATAACCGGCGATCTTGCCGAGGATGTTGCGGGTCTGATCGCCCATGGACACGCTGGTGTCATCGGCGATGGTGCCGCCGAGGAAGACGAAGCCATTGGCCTCGACGGCGCGGTGCATGATGGGCGTGCGAATGCTGCGGGTGATGCTCATGAGATATCCTCTTGTTGCTAGGGCGTTGAGGGATGGAAGCGGTCGATGCCGAGATCACCGACGCGGGTCTGGGTGCCGCCGTTGACGATCAGCTCCGCCATCACGGCACCGGCGCCGGGGCCGAGCTGAAAGCCGTGCAACGAGAAGCCGAACTGGTGATAGAGGCCCTTGTGACGGCTGCTCGGTCCGAACACGGGAATATCGTCCTTCATCTTCGCTTCGATCCCGGCCCAGGCACGGACGATGGTGGCGCTGCGCATCACCGGAAACAGCTCGAACACGGTGCGTGCGCTGGTCGCGAGGCTCTTCCAGTCCAGCACCGTCTCGTTGCGATCCTGATAGGGCGTTGCCAGATGACCGCCGCCGATCAGCACCGTGCCGTTGGAGAATTGCTTGAACGAGAGTTTACGCCCACGCAGGATCACGACGGGGTCGATGAAGTGCGGCACGCGCGAGGTGATCATCAGCATCGGCGCCACGGTCTCGACCGGCACGGGCTCGCCGAGCGCCGCCGCGATCTTGCCGGCCCAGGCGCCGGCGGCGTTGACCAGCACCGGCGCGGCAAAGGTTTCAGTGCCGACATCGACATGCCAGAGCCCATCACTGTACCGGATGTTGCTGGCGGCCATGCCTTCGCGCACTGTGGCGCCCAGCTGTTCGGCCTTGCGCCGGAACGCCGTCGTCGTCTGCGCCGGATTGGCCGCGCCGTCACGGCGCGAAACCACGCCGCCGGGACAGCTTTCAGCCACCGCCGGCACCAGCCGGCGCAATTCAGTCGCGTCGATCAGCTCTTCGTGGGTGAAGCCGAGCGCATTGAGCTCGGCCACGCGCACGCGGCAGACCGCGAGCTCCTCCTCGTTCTCGGCGACCAGCACCTGGCCGTGGCTCTCGAAACTGCAATCGTCGTCGAGGAGATCCTTGATCTTCTCCCAGATTCCCATCGAGCGGATCGAGAGCGGAATCTCCGGGATGTGCCGTGCGAGCTGGCGGACGCCGCCGGCATTGACGCCGGAGGCGTGGCGTCCGGCATAATCCTTCTCGATCAACACCGGTTTCAGGCCGGCGAGGCACAGATGCAACGCGGTGGAGCATCCGTGGATGCCGCCGCCGACGACGATCGCATCCACGCATCTTGTCATCCGCGCACCACCGCCTTGACGTCGGCCTCGCTTTTCGGAACGGCCGCGAGCTCGGCGAGCGTGATTGGCTTCACCGGCGCGCGCAGCCGGTAATAGCCGATCTCCTGCGGAGACTTGCCGCGCGCCTGCGCCATCAGCTCGGTGACGGTGAGGCCGCAGAGCCGGCCCTGGCACGGGCCCATGCCGGTGCGGCGATAGGCCTTGAGCTGGTTCGGACCGGTCGCGCCGATCGCGACAGAGTCGAGAACGTCCTTTGCCGTCACCTCCTCGCAGCGGCAGACGATGGTGTCGCCCGACGGAATCCGGAACTGCGGCGCGGGGCGGAACAGCGTGTCGAGGAAGACGCGGCCCCGCTCGGCCTTGGCGAGATCGGCGCGCAGTGTCGCCATCGACGGAAGTTTTGCGGCAGCCGCGGGCGCCAGCGCTTCGACCGCCGCGCGCGCCGCGATGCGGCCGCGCACCACGGCGGCATTGGCACCGCCGATGCCCGCACCATCACCGGCGATCGCAATGCCGGCGACCGACGAACTACCGCCGGCGTCCAGCACCGGCGACCAGCACAGTTGCAGATCGTCCCAGCGATGCTCGACACCTGCGGACATCGCGAGATTAACGTTGGGCACGACGCCCTGATGCAGCAGCAGAAGGTCAGCAGGAATGGTCTCGCGCTTGCCGCCCGCGACATAGCTGACGCTGGCGAGCTGGCCGTCGCCGGCCGCCGAGAGCTCCGCGACGCCGGAGACGACCTGCACCTTGGCCTTCACCTCGCGCATCATCGCGAGACCCTTGGCGAAATAGGGTGAGGTCAGGAACGCGAAGGCGTGCGGAAGCGCTGCGAAGTAATTGCCGCGCTCGGTGGTGTCGAGGATGCGGTCGATGCGGCCGCCGAGGCGCAGGATCTGCGCGGCGAGCAGCCACAGCAGCGGCCCCTGCCCTGCGATCACCGTACGACCATCCGGAACCAGCGCCGATGATTTCAGCATCGTCTGCGCGGCGCCCGCGGTCATCACGCCCGGCAGCGTCCAGCCGGGTATTGGAAACGGCCGCTCCAGTGCGCCGGTCGCAAGGATCACGCGCTGCGCCTTGACGAAGGCGGAGGCGCCGCCGACCGAGACGGCTATCTCGAGGTTGCGGTCGAGGCTCCAGACCGTCGCGCGATGAATGACCTCGGCGCTGGTCGCACGCAGCGACTGCACGAGATCGGCACCGACCCAATAATCGGCGCCGAGCTGATTGCGATCGGTTACCGGCGTCGAAGAGATCGCGCGAAACACCTGACCGCCCGGGCCGACATTCTCGTCGAGCAGCAGCGTGGACAAGCCGGCTTCGGCGGATGTCGCAGCGGCGGCAAGGCCCGCGGGTCCCGCGCCGATCACCACGACGTCATAGTCTTCGCGCTTGGGAGCCACAGTCATTTTCCGATCTCCCGCTTGCCCTTCTGGATCTCGATCTGCATGCCCTCGGCGACGGGCACGAGGCAGCCCTGGCGGTTGCCGACGCCGTCGATGGTGACGAGGCAGTCGAAGCACACGCCCATCATGCAATAGGGCAGACGCGGTGCGCCGCTCACAGCGGTGGAACGCCGTGCGTCGCGGCCGAAGGCCAGTAGCGCAGCCGAGACGGTGTCACCCTGGCGCGCCGCAACGGCAACGCCGTCGACGAAGATCTCGACCTGCGGTCGCTTGTCCTGTTCGGATCGTCTAAACATGGGGATGCCTCTTGGCTCCTTCAAAATCTCTAATAACCGCTGTTGTTCGCAGCGCCCGCGGCGCCGAAACGGCTAGCCGAGAACGCGCCGACCAGCTCGGGCTCGAGCGCGCCCTGCGCCACCATGCGCGCGATCTCGAAGGCGTGGTTGGAGGCCAGCGTCACGCCGGAATGGCAGCAGGCGACGAAGGCGCCGGGATGCGTCTCCGACTGGTCGTAGATCGGAAAGCCATCCTGCGGCATGACGCGGATGCCGGCCCAGCTCCTGACCACGTTGAGCCGCGACAGATGCGGGAACATGCGCTGGGCGCGATCGGTCATCACGGCGCTGATCGAATGCTTCAGCGCCCGATCATCGAGCTCGTCTTCCTTGCTGTCGCCGATCATCACCGTGCCCTCGTCGGTCTGGCGGATCGTGGTCAGTGGATGCGGCAGGAACGGCATGGTGCGCTCGGTCACCACGATCTGGCCGCGGGTCGGGCCCATCGGCGCGTAGAGGCCGACCATGGGCGCCAGCGTCTGATTGGCATTGCCGGCGGCGAGCACGATCTTGGCCGCGCGCAGCTCGCCCTTCGGCGTGGTCAGGCGGAATTCGCCGCCGCTCCTGCTGATCGCCGAGACCGGACGCTCCGGAAAATAATCGATGCCGAACGCCCTGAAGCCGGTGTGGAAGGCGCGGAACGTGCGCAGCGAATTGACGTGGCCGTCGAGCGGGCAATAGCTGCCGCCGGAGACCTCCGGCCCGATCAGCGGCAGCGACTTCTTGACCTCGGATGCGGAGAGCATCTCCATCTTGTAGTCGGCAGCACCGGCCTGGTTGTGCATGCGCTTGACCAGCTCGGTGCGCTGGCCGAACTCCTCTTCACCAAGGGTGAGATGAAAACCGCCATTCTGCTGAAGCGAGACATCAAGGCCGGTCTGTTGCTTTAACTCCTCCGCCAGCCGGCCCCACGCCTGCGACGCCTGCACCGTCCACACCGTATAGGCGGGCATGCCGAGGCCCTTGCTCTGGACCCAGACCAGCGCAAAGTTTGCGCGGGAGGCGCGCTTGGTGATGTCGCCTTCGTCGAGCACGGCAACGGACTTGCCAAGCCGGCCGAGGCCCCAGGCAATCGCGGAGCCGAGCAACCCGCCGCCGACGACGGCGACGTCGTAATCAGATTTTTGTTTAGACGCGTTTTCTTTACGCGAACCGGCGTCCACTTCGCTCGAAAACGCTTTAGACATAAGTTCTCCTATCGCCCCGTATCGCCGCCCTTGCCGGCGAGCACACGGTCGAGCCCGTAGAAGCGGTCGAGCAGAATGAGGGCGGTCATGGTCACAGCGATCACGCAGGCCGAGACCGACGTCACCAGCGGATCGATGTTGTCCTGGATATAAAGGAACATGCGCACCGGCAACGTCTCGGTGCCCGGTGCCGCGAGGAAGACGGTCATGGTGAGATCGTCGAAGGACTGGATGAAAGCGAGCGCCCAGCCGCTGATGACGCCGGGGAGGATCAGCGGCAAGGTCACGCGGCGAAACAGCGTCCAGCCGCCGGCGCCGAGGGAGACCGCGGCTATCTCGACGGTGCGGTCCATGCCTGTCGCTGCCGCAAGCGTCAGCCGCAGCGCGAACGGAAACACGATGATGACATGCGCGATGATCAGCGCGGCAAAACTGCCGCCCAGGCCGGCCGAGGTGAAGAAGCGCAGGAAGGCGATGCCGAGCACGACATGCGGGATCATCAGCGGCGACAGGAACAGCGCGGCGAGCGCATCGCGGCCGCGGAATCGATAGCGCGCGATCGCCAATGCCGCCGGCACCGCGAACAGGAGCGCGACGAAGGAGGACAGCGCGCCGAGGCCAAGGCTGACCCAGAAGGCGTGGATGAATTCGGGGTAGTTCGCGATCGTCCTGAACCAGCGCAGCGAAAAGCCGTTGGTCGGCAGCGACAGGAAGCCTTCGGGCGTGAAGGCGACGAGACAGACCACCAGGATCGGCGCCACCATGACGATGACGAAGAAGGTATGGAAGATCAGCGCCAGCGGGCCGTTCCGTCTCATCGGAACACCTCCGCGTAGCGCCGCTCGATCAATGCGTTGCTGCCGACGACGATCAGCACCAGCGCGACCAGCAGCAGCGTCGCGACCGCTGCGCCGAGCGGCCAGTTCAACGTGTTGAGGAACTCGTCATAGGCGAGCGTCGCGGCGACCTTGAGCCGGCGGCCGCCGATGATCGCGGGCGTCGCAAACGCGCTGGCCGAGAGCGAAAACACGATGATCGCACCCGACAGCACGCCCGGCATGATCTGCGGCATGATGATGCGGCGAATGATGGTGGCGGGGCCGGCGCCGAGCGACATCGCGGCATTCTCGATCTGCGGATCGAGCCGCTGCAGCGCAGCCCACACCGAGAGCACCATGAACGGCATCATCACGTGTGCGAGCGCGACCACCATGCCGGTTTCGGTGAACATGAAGGGAATGGGCGAGCTAATCACCCCGAGCGACATCAAGAGCTTGTTGACGAGGCCGTTGTTGCCGCCGAACAGCAGCGCCCAGCCCAGCGTGCGAGCCACCACGGAGATCAGAAGCGGCCCGAGGATGACCAGCAGGAAGAAGCTTTTCCAACGGCCGCTCATGCGGTTGAGGATGTAGGCTTCGGGCGCCCCGAGCAGCGCGGTGAGCAGCGTGGTCAGGATCGCGATGCGAAAGGTGCGCCAGAACATCTCGGCGTAATAGGGATCGGTCGCGATCTCGTGCCAGTTCTTGAGGATGAAGACCGGCTCGATGCCCTTGTACTGGCCCCAATCGTGGAACGACAGCATCACCGTCATCGCCAGCGGAATCAGCAGCACGCCGACGAACAGCATCAAGGCAGGCGCCGTCAGCGCCCAGGGCGCACGCGCGCTGCGTTCCTCGGCGACCGCGCTCATGCGCCAGCCCTCGCGCGGACGCTCATATCCTCGGGCCGCCAGGTAAGACGAACCGTCTCGCCTTCGGCCGGCTGCGCCTTGCCGTCATTCTGGCGGATCACGATTGCCGGGCCGCATTCGCTGTCGCACTGGAACAGCCAGTGATTGCCCTGGAAGATGCGCGTGACGATTTTTGCGCTGAGGCCGGCATCGCCGAAGCCGATTCTTTCAGGGCGAATGCTGACGGTGACGGGACCGCTGAGGCCCGCCGGGGCCGGCGCACTCCAGGAGCCCGCCGTCACCCGCGCTGGCGTGGCGGTCCGATCGACCGCCGCGGCGAAATCGTTGGTCTTGCCGAGGAATTGCGAGACGAAGGCCGAGGCCGGCTTCTCATAGGTCTCCTGCGGCGTCCCGATCTGCTCGATCTTGCCCTGGCTCATCACCACGATGCGATCGGACAGCGACATCGCCTCGTTCTGGTCATGGGTGACCAGGATCGTGGTGGTGCCGATGGTGCGCTGGATCTGACGCAGCTCGATCTGCATCTCCTCGCGCAGCTTGGCGTCAAGGTTGGACAGCGGCTCGTCGAGCAAGAGCACGCTCGGCTTGATCACCAGCGCGCGGGCGAGTGCCACGCGCTGCTGCTGGCCGCCGGACATGCGGCGGGGATGGCGGTCCTCGAAGCCGGCAAGGCCGACCATCGCGAGCGCGGCACGAACGCGCTCGGCTCTTTCAGTGCGCGGCACGTTGCGCATCTCGAGACCGAAGGCGACGTTCTCCGCCGCCGTCATGTGCGGAAACAGCGCGTAGCTCTGGAACACGATGCCAAGGCCACGCTTGGCCGGATGGATCGCGGTCAGGTCCTTGCCCTCCAGGCGGATCGCGCCGCGGGTGGGATCGAGGAAGCCCGCGATCATCTGCAACGTCGTGGTCTTGCCGCAGCCGGACGGGCCGAGGAAGGAGATGAACTCCCCCTTCCCCACCGAGAGACTGAAGTCATCGACCACAGTCTGCGCCCCGAATTGCTTGGCGACCCGATCGAGCTCGAGATAGGCCATACGCTGTCTCCGCTGCGACGATCAGATCAACGCTCGACCTCGCGATTCCAGCGCTTGGTCCACTCCTCGCGCTTCTCGTTGATGACGGTCCAGTCCGGATTATAGAGCTTGGCCGCACGCTCGCCGATCGGCGCCATCTTGCCGAGCTCCGGCGGGATCACCAGCGACTTCAGCACCGGGCCGTAGCCGTAATCCTTCAGCATCACGAGCTGGATCTTGGGGTCGAGCAGCATCTTGACGAAACTTGATGCCAGCGGCGAGGCGCTCGGCTTGGTGATCGGACACGCCGTGGTCAGCAGCGTCGCAGCGCCTTCCTTCGGGTAGACGAAGTCGACGGGGAAGCCGGTATTGGCAAAGCTCTGCACGCGGCCGGTGCCCCACACCGCGATCACGGCCTGGCCGGACTGGAACAGCTCGGTCATCTTGCCCGGCGACGGCTCGTAAGCGAGCACGTTCGGATTGATCTGCTCCTTGAAGATCTTGAAGCCGGAATCGACATTGGTCTCGCCGCCGCCGTTCATCTTCGACAGCATCACCAGCGCTTCGAGACCGTAGGTGTTGTTGATCGGCGGGATCACCAGCTGTTTTGCGTATTTCGTATCCTTCAGGTCATTCCACGAGGTCGGCGGCGCCCAGCCTTTCTCCTTGAACACCTTGGTATTGTACATCAGCCCGGTCGCGACGATGCCGATGGCGACTGCGCGATCGTCCTTGAAGCGCGCGGTGTCGTAGAGATCGGCCGGCAGTCCCTCGAGCTTGCCGCAGAAGCCGAGCTGGATCGCCTGGTACATCGGGCCGTCATCGACGATGGCGACGTCGATCTGCTGGTTGCCCTTCTGCGCCTGGAGTTTTGCCAGCGTGTCGGTGGAATTGCCGGCGACGTATTCGACCTTGACGCCGTTCTCCTTCTCGAAGGCCGGGATCACCTCGTCGCGGATCGTCTTCTCGAACGAGCCGCCATAGCCGGCGACGTAGAGCGTCTTTTGCTGGGCCGAAGCGGCCGACGGGGCGGCAATGAGCGCTGCGATGCTGACCGCGGTCAGAAGGCGAAGAGTCTTCATGTGGACCGATCTCCATACCGGAATGAGGTGACGTGCCGACGAGTCTCGCTGGCTGAAGCCTCTTCCGCATTTCCTTCCGCGCAATCCCGTCTCCAAGCAGGCTCCGGCGCCCGTACGGCGGGTTTTGGCGCGATCTGGAGGCTTGAACCCCTCCAATCTGCCGAAAAAGCGGGCTGTCTCCAGTCCTGATGAAAAAGATCGCAACCTATACTTCCATCGTCCAATGAATAATGGCAACCTCTGTATGCCTAAATGTTATGGATGGATTTGGGATGGCGCGGATCAATTCGCGGCAGGTAGAGGCCTTCCGCGCGATGATGTTGACCGGCAGCGTCACCGAGGCCGCGAAGCTGATGGTGGTGACGCAGCCCGCTGTCAGCCGGTTGCTGCGCGACTTCCAGGCGCTGTTGAAGATGGAGTTGTTCGAGCGGCGCGGCACCGGCCTCGTGCCGACCGCCGCGGCAATGGCGCTCTACACCGAGGTCGAACGGTCCTTTGTCGGTCTCGAACGCATCACGGCTGCGGCCGAAGAAATCCGTGGCCGCCGCACTGGCTCGCTGCGCATCGCCGCGCTGCCGGCGCTGGCGAACGGCTATCTGCCACGACTTGCCGGTCATTTCCTGATGGAACGACCCAACCTCAACCTGGCCTTCTTCGGCGTGATCTCGCCCATCGTGGTCGACTGGGTCTTGAACAATCAATGCGACATCGGCTTTGCCGAGGTGCCGATTGCCCATTCCGGCCTGCCGAGCCTGCGGCTGCCGGCGCTGGCGCGTGTCGCAGTAGTGCCGACCGGACATCGCCTCGCAGAGAAGGAAGTGCTGGAGCCGCGCGATTTCGAGGGCGAGACGTTCATCTCGCTGTCGGCGGGATCGTCGAGCCGGCACCTCGTCGACCAGGTGTTTCACCGCAGCGACGTCCGCCGCGTGCTCAGGGTCGAGACCACGCTGTCGGAGATCATGTGCGGGATGGTGTCATCGGGGCTCGGGGTCTCGATCTGCGATCCCTTCACCGCACAGGAGTTCGCGACGCGCGGCGTCGTCGTGCGGCGCTTCCTGCCGCGCATCGACTTCGAATTCTCCGCCGTCTTCCCGGCGCAGCGCAGTCCGTCGCCGGTGGCGCTGGATCTGGTGGAGACCATGCGCAAGGCGCTGATGGAGTTCGAGGGCGACGCTGGCCTCAGCCGTTGAACGCGGCCTGAGCCTCCGGCAGATCCCAGATCTTGCCGATCGCGGCGCTGCCTGCCGCCGTGATCGCCGCTTCGTCGGCGCCGAGATAGCGGCCGGCATCGACCAGCACGCGGCCATCGACGATCACCTGATCGATATTGGCGCGGTTGGCGAGCGCGATCAGCGCGCGGCGGGGATCGAACAGCGGCTGGAGATGCGGATGGGTGAGATCGACCACGGTGAGATCGGCGGTCGCGCCCGGCTCGATCCGGCCGAGATCCGGTCGCTTGATGACGTCGGCGGCCACGGCCGTGTTCGCTTCGATCAACTCGGGCGAATTGGCGACATCGGCGCGCTGCGAGGTGGTCTTGGAGATCAGTGACGCCGCATTGAGCTCACCGAGCAGATCCATGTTGTAGCCGTCGGTGCCGACCACGGTGCGCACGCCATGCTCGGCGAACCGGCTGAAGGCCGCGGTGACGCCGGCGCGCGCGAACACGCGCGGGCAATTCAGAACGGTCATGCCGCGCGCGGCCATCAACTTGAGATCGTCGTCGCTGCTGAACATGCAATGCGCCGCCATCAAATCGGGCGCGAGCAGGCCGAGCCAATCCAGATATTGCGCCGGCGTGCGGCCGCCATAGCGCCTGCCGATGGTCTCGACCTCGGCGCGGCTCTGCGCCATATGCGTCGTGACGGGCACGCCGAGCTCGCGCGCTCGCACGGCGCAAGCTCTCAGGAGGTCGGGGCCGCAGGTGTCGGTGGCGTGCGGGCTCATGGCGAGGCCGATGCGGCCGTCGCCGCGATTGTTCCAGCGCTGGTAGAGCGCATCCCACGTCGCCATGTCGGCGGCGCCGTCATCGCCGGAATATTGCACTACGCCGTCGGGGCCGGCCTTGGCGTCCGACGTCGAGAACAGATAGGGCGCGCCATAAAAGCGAATGCCCATCTCCTCGGCGGCGTCGAACATTTCAGGGATCGAATTGCGGAACGGCTCCATCACCGTGGTGGCACCACCCTTGAGGAGCTGGAGGATGCCGAGCCGCGCCACCGCCATGCGTTCTTCCGCCGACAGCAGATCGGCGCCGCGCTTGGTCAGCGGCAGCAGCACCGTGTAGACGATGCTCTGGTTGTTCTTGCGGCCGTTGCCGTCCTCGGTGTGGCTGCGCGCTACCGCCTCGCTGAAGCAGTGATTGTGCAGGTTCAGCAAGCCCGGCAGAACGAAGCGGCCGGGGCGGTCGTAGACCTCGTCCGCGCGCGGCCTGTCGCGCGTGACCGCGGCGATCCTCTTGCCTTCGACCAGGACCCAACGGTCGCGCAGCACATCCTGCGCGCCGTCTTTCCGTGACAGCACATAGCTGCCGAAGATTGCGATCGTGCTCATGCGGGGCGTACGTTCCAGAAGACGGCGGTGCCGTCGAGAATGCCGGTGATGGCCTTGCGATAGGCGGTCGGCTGCTTGTACAGGCCGATCGGAATATAGGGGATTTCCTCGAACGCGACTGCCTGGATCTCGCGGCAGATGCGCTGCTGCTCGGCGAGCTCGGAGGCCGCCAGCC
>NZ_AJQF01000479.1:0-824 GCF_000261705.1 Bradyrhizobium genomosp. III
TTCTCGCTCGCATACCAGCCGGCGACCTTGCCCTCGCCGCGGATGTTGGTGTTGCCGGCCGGGTTGAGCCAGTCGATGCCCTGCCAATTGCCGACCGCCGCGCTCCAGCCGCCCTGCCCGACCGGATCCTTCTTGAGCTGGCGCTGTAGCACGACGGCGAAATCGAGCCCGGCATATTCGACGTTCATGCCGGCCTTGCGCAAGCTATCGACCGCGATCTCGCCGAGCGGCTTCTGCGCCAACGAATTGGTGGGCACGAGCACCACGATCTTCTCGCCCTTGTAGCCGGCCGCCTTCAGGTCGGCCTTGACCCTGGCATAGTCGCGGGCCCCGCGGAACACATCGAGGCCGACCTCGCTCGCCATCGGCGTACCGGGCGCGAAGTAGCCGATCGGCGAGACCTGAAAGGCGGGATCGACACCGGCCACCGCCGTCATGAACGCGGACTGGTCGATCGCACCGACCAGCGCGCGGCGGAGGGCGGGATTGTCGAACGGCGGCTGCAGATGATTGAGCCGCAGCATGCAGGCGTAACCGCGGGGATCAAGAATGCGCGTCTCGATGTCACCGGCAGCCTTGATCACCGGCAACAGATCGTGCGGCGTGGTCTCCTGCCAGTCCTGCTCGCCGGTCTGCAGCGCGGCGACGCCGGTGCCGGCATCGGGCGTGGTGGTCCAGACCACGCGGTCGTAGTGCACGATCTTCGGGCCCGCAGTCCAATCCGGCTTGCCGTCGGTGCGGGGCTGATAGCGCTCGAATTTGGCGTAGGCGTTGCGCGCGCCCTGCACGCGCTCGTCGGCGAGGTAGCGGAACGGGCCGCTGCC
>NZ_AJQF01000480.1:0-8952 GCF_000261705.1 Bradyrhizobium genomosp. III
GAGACGGAAGCGGATGGTGCGATCGTCGGCGGCGGACAGCTCGTCGGTCGCCTCCATCAGCTCGCCGCCAAAGCCGTCGCGCGCGGCCCAGCGGCGGATGCTCGCCACGCAGTCGCGCGCGAGCACGCGCTCGCCATCGTGCCAGAACAGGCCGTCGCGCAAGCTGAGATCCCATTGCAGCCCGTCACCGGAGATGACGTGGCCCGACAGCATCTGCGGCGAGACCTGGAGCGAGGCGCTCATGCCAAAGAGCGTGTCGTAGACCATGAAGCCGTGGTTCCGCGACACTTGCGCGGTCGAGTAGATGGGATCGACGAAGGCGAGATCGATCACAGGGATGAAGCGCAGCGTGGACTGGGATTCGGCGCGGACGATGCCCGGAAACGAAAGTGCCGGCATGGCTGCGGCGGCCTTGAGGAGCGAACGGCGGGAGATGGGCATTACAGAAGGCTCCTGAAGGGTCTTACGTATTCAACAAGATCGCGCCGATCGCAGCCGCCACCGCCTGCTGCGCCGGCTCGACCACGGGCACGCCGATCGCATCCGCGATCGCCACACGATGCGAGGCCATGCCGGCGCAGCCCATCACCACGACGTCGGCACGGCACTGCGTGACCAGCGCGCGGCCGGCTCCGATCAATCGTCCCCGGATATCGGCAGCTGCGGTCTCGGCAGCGCTCGCGCCGACCGACCAGCTTCCGGCATAGCGGCCGTCGACGCCCATCACCCGCACCATCCGTTGCTGGCGCCGGATGCTCGACGGCGACAGCGCGATGATGCCGAAACGTTCGCCGAGCATCAGCGCGCGAAAAATGCCGCACTCGGCGATGCCCAGCACCGGGCGGCCGCCGGCAGCCTCGCGCACCGCATGCAGACCGGGATCGCTGAAGCAAGCGAGCACGAAGGCATCGGCGTCGTCGCGCGACACACGATTCACCAGCGGCATGACGACGCTATCGGCATCACGCTGCGAGCTGATGCCCGGCGGCCCCTCGGCAAGGCCGACGACCTCGATGTCAGGCCCGCCGGCGATCCGCAGCGGCGCGACCGCCTCGTCGATCGCCGCCGTCACGGACGTCGAGGAGTTCGGGTTGATGACGAGGATGCGGGTCATGGCGCTCCCTAACGGTTACCGGCCTCATGCCGCAGGAAGTTTTCCGCGATCTTCTCGCCGGTCGTGATCCAGACATCCGGACAGGATTTTGCGTAAGTCAGGAACTCGCGCAACAGGCGCAGCCGCATCGGGCGGCCGCTGCATTGCGGATGCAGCACCGTCGTCACCATCGCGCCCCAGTCGCGGACCTCGTCCAGCTCGTCCTTCCAGATCGAGAGCACATGTTCCTTGGGGAAGATCGAGCGCGGGCTGAAGCGGGCGGAGAGACCATGCATCCAGTCGTCATAGCTCGCGGTCACCGGCAGCTCGATCGTGCCGGGCTTGCCGTCGGCAAGTCGATGGCGATAGGGCCGCACATCGTCGCGGAACGAGGAGGTATAGACGATGCCATGACGCACCAGCGCGACGCGCAGCTCCTCGGTGAACTCGCCATAGGGCGCGCGATAGCCGATCGGCTTCACGCCGAGCCGGCGCTTCAGCGCCTCGAAACCGCGCTCCAGCTCTTCCTCGATCCAGGGATCGCCGGGATCGGGCAGCAGATGATGATAGCCGTGATGTCCGATCTCGTGACCGGCCTTGAGGATGGACTCGGCCATCGCGGGATGCGCATCGACCGACCATCCCGTGACGAAGAAAGTCGCCTTGAGATCGAGCTGGTCGAGCAGCTCCAGCAGCTTGGGCGTGCCGACGCGGGCCTCATAGCCGCCATAGCTCATGGTGATGAGCCGCTGGGCGTGACCTGCGTCCTTGCTGGTCCACGCGCTCTCGGCGTCCACGTCGAACGACAGGAACATCGCCGAATTGTACGGCTTCGGCCAGGGATAGTCCGGCGCGGGATCCGCGGTGTTGGCCGGGACGAGCGGGATGCTCTGGAGTGCTTTACTGTCCAGCATTGATGGTCGCCTTCTCGAGTGCGTTGTCCGTCAGTTTCCACTTGGCAAGCAGCGTGCGATAGGTGCCGTCCGCGATCAGCGCGTCGACTGCCTCCAGCATCGCCTGCTGCAGCGCCTTTTCCTTGACCGGCAGCGCAATGCCGGTGAATTGCTGTGCGATGGGCTCGCCCACCGTTGCATAGGTGTCGGGCTCGAGATCCATGATGTAAGGCAGCGTCTCGTTGCCCTGGGCGGCGGCATCGATGCGGCCCTGCCTGAGCTGGGTGCGGGCGTCGGCTGAGCCGTCGGTGCCGACGAACTGAATCGGACTGCTGCCGCAATTCTTTTCGCTCCACGCCGCGATTTGCGCCGGGAACATGGTGCGGCGACTGGCTCCGACCTTCTTGCCGCAGAGCGATGCGGCGTCCTTGAACTCAGCCTTGCGCGACTGCTGCACGAAGAACTGCGGACCGCTGCGTAGATAATCGACGAAAGACGCGACCTCGTGCCGGCTGGCATAGTCGGTGAAGCCGGACAGGATGGCGTCCACGCGCCCCGTCGAGATCGACGGCATGAACTCGGCAAAGCTGGTTTCGGTCCATTCGATCTTGACGCCGAGCTTGCGGCCGATGGCTTCACCGAGATCGATGTCGAAGCCGGACAGCGCGTTGGTTGCGGGATCGCGGAACTCCATCGGCGGATAGTTCGGCACCAATGCCACCTTGATGCTGCCCCGCTTGGCGATCTCCGCGGGCAGATCGATCGCCATCACCGACGCGTTCATGACGCCGAGGAACGCTGCCGCAACCAAAAGTCTCTTCATCAACACGCTCCCATTCAGATCACAGCGGAAAGAAAAGCCCTGGTGCGCTCCTCGCGCGGGGCGCCCAATACGTCCGATGCGCGGCCCTGTTCGACGATCGCGCCCTGGTCCATGTAGACGACGCGATCAGCGACCTCGCGCGCGAAGCCGAGCTCGTGCGTCACCACCATCATGGTCATGCCGCTCTTCGCCAGTTCCTTCATCACGGCAAGAACCTCGCCGACGAGCTCGGGATCGAGCGCGCTGGTCGGTTCATCAAAGAGCATCAGCATCGGCTTCATCGCCAGCGCGCGGGCAATGGCGACGCGCTGCTGCTGGCCGCCCGAGAGTTGTGCGGGATACCAGTCCGCCTTCGCGGACAATCCGACGCGGCGCAGCAGCTCGAGCGCTTCCCTGCGCACCTCATCGGGTTTGCGTCCCTGCACCTGGACCGGGCCTTCGGTGATGTTCTCCAGCGCCGTCTTGTGCGGAAACAAATTGAAGCGCTGGAACACCATGCCGGTCTTCAGCCTCTGCCGCCCGATCTCGCGCTCGCTGAGACGGTGCAGCCGTCCGCTTTGCTCGCGCACCCCGAGCAATTCGCCGTCGAGCCAGATGCCGCCGGCATCGATCGTGGCCAGCTGGTTGATGCAGCGGAGCAGCGTGGTCTTGCCCGAGCCGGAGGCGCCGATCAGGCACATCACCTCGCCGGGCCAGACGTCGAGCGAGACGCTTCTGAGAGCC
This sequence comes from Bradyrhizobium genomosp. III, assembly GCF_000261705.1. Classification (NCBI taxonomy): domain Bacteria; kingdom Pseudomonadati; phylum Pseudomonadota; class Alphaproteobacteria; order Hyphomicrobiales; family Nitrobacteraceae; genus Bradyrhizobium; species Bradyrhizobium genomosp. III. The sequence continues at coordinate 3,533 of NZ_AJQF01000480.1, forward strand.
TGGAACTCGCCAAAATTCTTGGCGACGGAGCGGATCGCGACGAGGGGCTTTGTCATCGCGCAAGCCGCAATGTGCCGCGCGCAAAACGGCGTTCGAGCAGCATCTGGAGCGGGGTCAGGATCGAGACCACGAGCAGGTACCAGAGCCCGGCGACGATCAAGAGCTCGATCACGCGGGAATTGGCGTAGTAGATGTTTTCGGCGTTATGCAGCAATTCCGGATACTGGATCACGCTCGTAAGCGAGGTCGCCTTCACCATGCCGATGAACTCGTTGCCGAGCGGCGGGATCACCACGCGCATCGCCTGCGGCAGCACGATCCGGCGCAACGCGCGCAACCGTCCCATGCCGATCGCCTGCGCCGCTTCATACTGCCCGATGTCGACCGACAACATGCCGGCGCGCATCACCTCGGAGGTGTAGGCGCCCTGGTTGATGCCGAGCCCGAGCAGCGCGGCAAGGAACGGCGTCATGACGTCGACGGCGCGCGCGCTCCACAAGCCGGGAATGCCGATGGTCGGGAACACCAGCGCGAGGTTGAACCAGAGCAGCAGCTGCAGGATCAGCGGCGTGCCGCGGAACAGCCACGTGTAGCCGGCGGCGGCCGTCTTCAGCACCGGATTGGGCGACAGCCGCATGATCGCGACGATGATGCCCAGGACGATGCCGAGCGTCATCGCCAGCACCGCCATCACCATGGTGTTGACGATGCCTTCGAGAATGACTTTTGCGGTCAGGAAGCGGCTGACATAGGACCATTCGATCTGCCCGTTCGCAAACGCGCGCGCAATGGCCGCGAGCACGAGAATGATCAGCGCGGCGCTGAGCCAGCGAAACCAGTGCGGCTCGCGCGCGATCCTCATCCCCGACAGATCAGGGAAACCTTCCGCGAGTGCCGGCGCCGGCTTCATTGCGGCGCCGCGTTGAGCATAGGCTGGGCGACCGCGTTGGCCCCTAAGCCCCATTTGTCGAGAACAGCCTTATAGGAGCCATCGGCGATCATGGCGGTGAGCTTCTCGGTCACGACCTCGCGCAGGGCGGCATCGTCCTTGCGGAACATGATGCCTTGATAGCCTTTGGCGAAGGGCTCGCCGACGACGCGGTATTTGCCGGGCTCCTGCGTTTGCGCGTAAGGCAGCGTCTCGCTGCCCTGCACGGCGGCATCGATGCGGCCTTGCTTGAGCTGGTTGCGGACGTCGATCGAGTTCTCGCCCGGAACGTACTGGATGGCAGGCTTGCCGGCCGGCTCGCAATTCTGCTTGCTCCACTTCTCGATCTCGACCGGGAAGCTGGTGCTGCGCGTGGTGCCGACCTTCTTGCCGCAGAGATCGGTCGCGTCTTTGGCTCCATTGTCCGCCACGACGAAGAATTGCGGGCCGGTCTGGAGGTAATCGACGAAATCGGCGGTCTCGCGCCGCGAGGCCCGGTCCGAGATGCCGGACATGATGAAGTCGGCGCGCTTGGTCTGCAGCGAAGGGATCAGCTCGGCGAACGGCGTCTCGCTCCAGACGATCTTGAGGCCGCCGAGCCGCTTGGCGAGCTCGTTGGCAAGATCGATGTCGAGCCCGACCAGCTCATTGGTCGCGGGATCGCGATACTCCATCGGCGCATAGGTGGAGTTGACCGTGAGCTTCAGCGTGCCCGCCTGCTTGATCTCCGCGGGAAGCTCGGCCGCCTGTGCCGACGTCGCGGCAGCCAGGGTTGCAAGGGCGAGGAAATGCGAAAGGCGTGTCATGTCAGCTCCTTTGCCAACGCCGCGACCGGCCGTTTGAAATCAATCCGCATCGAGAACGGCCGGCTCGATGACGCCTGCACGTTCAGTGATCACCCTGTATTGCTCCGGCCGCCGGTGGGCGGCGAAGTTGAACATCTTGTCCTTGCCCTGGCGACACAGGTCGAGATCGATGTCGGCGACGATCACTTCATCTGCGAGCGTCTGCGCCTGCGCGACGATGCGCCCATTCGGATCGACGATGCAGGAGCCGCCGATCAGTCCGGAGCCGTCCTCCTCGCCCGCCTTCGCCACCGAGATCGCCCAGGTCGCGTTCATGTAGGCGTTGGCCTGCGTCACCAATGTCGAGTGGAAGGTGCGCAGGGCGCCGTCTTCGGTGGTGCCGCCATTGGGATCGTAGGCAGCCGAATTGTAGCCGATACAGACAAGCTCGACGCCTTGCAGGCCGAGCACGCGCCAGGATTCCGGCCAGCGGCGATCGTTGCAGATCATCATGCCCATGATGGCGTGGGCCCAGGCCGAGCCGGCGCGGAAGGCGGGAAAGCCGAGATCGCCATATTCGAAATAGCGTTTCTCGAGTTGCTGGTAACGTGCGCCCGGCCGCGGCTCCACCGAACCCGGCAGGTGAACCTTGCGATAGCGGCCCAAGATCTCACCGTCGCGATCGACCAGGATGGCGCAATTGTAGCGGCGGCCGTCAGCGGTCTGCTCGGCATAACCGACATAGAAGCCGACGCGCAGCGCCCGCGCACGATCGAACAGTTTAGCCACCGCAGGGTTCGGCATTCCGCGCTCGAAATAACTGTCGAGCGCCTCACCCTCGAGCAGCCAACGCGGGAAGAAGGTGGTGAAGGCAAGCTCGGGGAACACCACGAGGCTGGCGCCGCGGCCGGCCGCCTCCTCCAGCAGTGCAAGCATCCGCGACAACGTATGCTCGCGCGTATCGGCTTTTTGCGTCGGCCCCATTTGAGCGGCGGCGGCGCGAAGGACACGAACCAAGTTTGCCTCCAATCTGTGCGCAGTGCTGCCTCAATGGGCGAATGAACCCTTTGATGCGACGTGCAAATCCGCTGCCATTACGGGCGAGCGGGGCTGCAAAATCAATTCATTCTGCTATGATGTTTTGGCCCTGAGTATAATCAGCAGTGATATGAACCTGCGTCAGCTCGAAATCCTGCGCGCCGTCATCCGCCACCGCACCACGGTCGCGGCGGCGGACGAACTGGCCCTCTCGCAGCCCGCGGTCAGCAATGCGCTGAAGACGATGGAGGCGCAGGCGGGCTTCGCGCTGTTCGAGCGGGTCAACAACCGGCTGTTTCCGACCGCGGAAGCGATGGCGCTGTACAAGGAGAGCGAGGCGATCTTCGCGCTGCACGCAAAACTCGAGAACCGCGTGCGCGATCTGCGCGAGAACCGCTCCGGGCACCTTGCCATCGTGGCGACGCCGCCGCTGGCCTACAGCATCATCCCCTCCGCGCTGTCAGGCTTCCTGCGGCGTCGCCCGGAAACGCGCGTGTTCTTCGACGTGCGCCGCTACGAGGGCATCATCGAGGGCGTGCTCAGCCGTGTCGCCGAGCTCGGCTTCGCGCTCGGGCTGACGCATCATCCCGGCATCGCGCACGAGGTGGTGCATACCGGCGAGATGGTGTGCGTATTGCCGCCGCAGCACCCGCTCGCCGAAAGGCCCGTGATCTCGGCTTCGGATCTGTCCGGCCTGCCTTTCATCGGGCTCGAACGCGGCACGCGGCTGGGTGAAGCCGTGCGCGACAGTTTTGCCCGCGCCGGCGCGCCGTTTCAGCCGACCGTCGAGGTGCGCTACTGCAACACGGCCTGCGTGTTAGCTGCCGCCGGCGTCGGCGCCGCGGTGGTCGATCCCTACTCGCCGCGACAGAACGGCGGCAGCGGCCTCGTTGTCCGCCCGTTCACGCCGACGACGCACGCGGTCGCCTATATGCTATGGTCGGAGGCCGAGCCGCTGTCGCGCCTGGCCAAGGCCTTTCTCAACGAGGTCCGCAAGGAAAGTGCACTGCTGGAGCGTACAGCGTCACACCAGCAATATAGGGCAGAAGGCGGCTGAGCATGATCCGGAAAAGTGTGAAGCGGTTCTCCGGAAAGATCATGCTTGAACAACAAACAAAGCGCGATGACGATTCATTCTGATCTCATCGCGCTTTGGCTTCGCAACCTTCCGGGGGGCACATGGCACGCATCACCATCATCGAGACCGGACAGGTCCCGCAAAAATATCGGGAGCAGCACGGCTCGTTCCCGGACATGTTCGAACGCATGGTCCGCACCGAGGACCCGACGGCCACGGTGGACGTCGTCAGCATCCCGAACGGCGACGCGCTTCCCGATCCGGGCAAGCTCGAGGCCGTGCTGATCACCGGCGCGGCAGCAGGCGTCTATGACGGGCTCGACTGGATCGCGCCACTGGAGCATTTCGTCCGTACCGCTTACGCCAACAAGACGCCGATGGTCGGAATCTGCTTCGGCCATCAGTTGATCGCGCAGGCGCTCGGCGGCACCGTGCGCAAGTCGGAGAAAGGCTGGGGCATCGGCCGGCACGTCTATCAGGTGCTGCCGGAGAACGGCGTCATTGCCTGCGAGGAGGTTGCAATCGCCGCCTCACATCAGGATCAGGTGATCGAGCCGCCCAACGACGCGCTGACGATCCTGTCGTCGGAGTTCACCCCGCATGCCGGCCTGCTCTACGCCAATGGCACGACGCTGACCGTGCAGCCGCACCCGGAGTTCGACGTGGCGTTTGCGCAAGTGTGCTGCGATCTGCGCGACGGCAAGGCTCCGGATGACGTGGTGGCGACGGCGCGCGCATCGCTAGCCGAGCCGATGGACAATGCGAAGCTCGGTGGGGCGATTACGCGGTTTCTGGCAAGGCGGTGAGACTTCACCTCGCCCCGCTTGCGGGGAGAGGTCGGATTGCATCGAAGATCCAATCCGGGTGAGGGGGACTCTCCCGCGAGTCCGTCTGCCATCGAATTTGCTGAAGCAGCCCCTCACCCCAACCCTCTCCCCGTAAGAACGGGGAGAGGGAGAGGAAGCGCCTCAGAACGGACTCTCCCCCAATCCCGGCACATCGGCCGGCCGCGGCCCCGGCGCGGCCCAATGAAAGCGGCGGTCCTTCTCCGCAATGGCGATGTCGTTGATCGACGCTTCGCGGCGCTTCATCAGCCCGTGCTCGTCGAACTCCCACTGCTCATTGCCGTAGGAGCGATACCACTGGCCGCTCGCGTCGTGCCATTCGTACTGGAAGCGCACGGCGATGCGGTTCTCGTCGAAGGCCCAGAGGTCCTTGATCAGGCGGTAGTCCTGCTCCTTCTCCCATTTGCGGGTGAGGAACGCGACGATGGCCTCGCGGCCCTGCAAGACCTCTGAGCGATTGCGCCAGCGGCTGTCCTCGGTATAGGCGAGCGAGACCCGCACCGGGTCGCGTGAATTCCAGGCGTCCTCGGCCATGCGGGCCTTTTGCGCGGCGGTCTCACGGGTGAAGGGCGGAAGCGGCGGGCGCGACATGATGGCCTCATCGGTTGGTCGAGGCCGCAATCTATCGCCGCGACTGGTGGAGTCGATAGGCGATCACAAATCGGGCGATCACTTATCGGGCGATCAGGAAATCAGATCGGCCTTCATCAACGCGCGGATCGATTTCGGGATCGGCTGGGGGGGGG
>NZ_AJQF01000481.1:0-4483 GCF_000261705.1 Bradyrhizobium genomosp. III
CCTCGGCCTTCACCAGAATCTCCTCGCCGCGACGCACTTCCTGCGCCAGCATGATCGAGGCGCCCTTCACCGCAACAGGCCAGGTCACGACGTCGAGCACGTCGTCCATCCGAGCGGGTTTCAGGAAATCCAGATGCATCGAGCGCACCACGAAGGCAAAGCCCGCACCTTCGGTCTCCACCTGGTCGAACAGCGCCTGCTGCTCGGCGCCCATCAGCCGGAGGTGATTGGTGCGGCCGCGCTCCATGTAGCGCAGATAATTGGCGTGATAGACGATGCCGGAGAACTCTGACTTGACGATATCGCAACAAAAGGCCAACGCATTGATTTCATTGGGTCGCTGGAGCGTTAAAGCGTGAACGAAAGGCAGATTTATCTGTGCTCTTCCATAGCAAGCCTCAGAGCCTTTGGGATGCGCTGCGCTTTTCCGCCTGAGATAAACGCGACCCGTACACGCGCCGAGACCAAGAGATCACCCCCGCGCCTGCACTCCTGCAGCAAGGCAATCGACGCGCCTCTCACCTCTTGCGGGACCGTGACAATGTCAAGCAGGTCGTCCAAGACTGCCGGTTTTAGAAAATCGATTGTCATCGAACGGACAACGAAGGCGAAGCCCGGCGCATCGTTCCGCGTTTCCTCGAGCAGCGCTTGCTGATTGGTGCCGAGCAGGCGCAAGTAATTCGTTCTGCCACGTTCCATGAAACGCAAAAAATTCGCGTGATAAACAATCTGGCCGGAATCGGTATCTTCGAAATAGACGCGGACCTGCATGTAATGCCGTCCGTCTCGAATTTCGCCGTCAAGAGAGAGTGTCACAGCGCGGTTTCCTCTTATTGCGCGTACAGGGACCCATGGTCTTGCACAGAGGCGGTTTTCTGAGCAATCGTCTTGAGCTTGGCTCCTGCTGCCGGAAGCTGAGGCAACCGCCTGAATGCGGCAGGCGTCGCGCTGCTGCCATCGACTTCGGATGAATATGTCGGAGATCTATCGTCAACGCGTACCCGGCTTGAGGACGACGTTCATGAATGCGCCTCCGGCTCATGAACCTAGGCGAGCCAGTCCTTCGCCGCAATCGCTGAACGAAAAATCGCCGAGGCCGGCGAGGCCGTAAATGGCCTTGCCCTTGGCGATGGCCTCGTGCTCGCTGCTGGCGAGCACGAGGGTTTCGTATGTCATCCAGCTTTTGAAGCCGACGTCGTAGCCCCGCGTGGCGGCTGGGCTCATTGCCCCGCCTCCGCGTCGGCCTTGGGTTCGCGAACCACGAGGCGGCCGTTCAATGGCAGGCAGCTCAACTGGATGTTGAAGCCCTTGCCGTCCTGTTGCCAGGCCGCGCGCCGATCTTGGTCCAGAAGGGTCTACAAGGCGACAAAAGCAGAAGAGCGCCTCAACTCGTCTCAAGTTCATTTCGAGCTCTGGACCAGCGGCGGCTTCACAGATGCCGCAATCGCTGTTCTTGAAGCTGCTCGATCCACGACCAAGCGTTACAACATAGGCTGGAAATCCGGCAAGGAGGTCCGCGCCGAGCTCGCTCGCACAAGCTCAAGAGTACTTTGCCGCTACGGCGATCAAGGAGGCCGATCTCACGTTGAGCGAAGTAAAGCTCGGGCCGGCCAGCTACGGGATGGGAGACCTTATCCTGAGCGGGACTGTAGCGAACGACCAACGACGCCTTGGCCACCATCTTTTTCCAAGTAATCCTCACGGACTGTCGGGAAGCCACTTGTCGCGTTGTCGGTCAGAAGGACGCCTCGGCATCAGTTTCAGTCCCGCCCAAGCAGTTACGTTCCTTCAGCTCGTATGCGATACGCTTTGAAAATCTCCCCCCTGTCTCCGCGGCGAAGCGCTCCTGGACGTATCGGATCACTGGCCTGCGGGCCGGGTAACTCCGACTCTATGTCAGGCTATCGATCGTTGCTTCAAGGAGCTCACCCAAGTCGCTGATGACGCCGAGACTCCAGCACGGGCCTCGATCCACGGCTCTTCTCGGTGTGTCATTTCCTCGAGTTGGTCGCCGGAAAGCGGGGCGTAGACCTCGAGCACGGAGTTGATAAAGGCGCGGTCAGCCTCAGTCAGGCCCATCGGATCAAAACCTTGCCGGACATCAGGAAGCCCGACCGACGAATACATCGCCTTCGTCTGAACGAACCGGTCATAGACGGCGCGGCTTAGGGGCCCATGAACCCAGGCCTGAAAACTGTTTTGAGGAAACAGCGGACCACGACCAAAGGCCAGGCTCCAAGCCTGGCAGTAGTAAAGCAATTTGTGCAACTTCAGGACGTTCAGAAATCCGCCGTCCTCCGTAAGCCTCACAATGATGTAGTCGCAAGCATCCTGAATGTTCATCTTGGCCTCTATGACGAAGACCATATCATATCGCGACTCGGCGGTCACGGAATCTAAAGTCGTGCTTTGTCAAGACGTTCCCTTGGAGCTGCGGCACGGCAACGCAAAGACTGATTCGCGGCCGCCTCAAGTCGGGGGGCCGGCGCCGGGGCGCGTTAACCTTTTGGTAGATGTTTCATTTTCTGGCCTATTTGAGCGAAACTAGCTCTGACGCCAATTCCGCGCGTAGGCTTCTCAGGCATTGCCGGGGAGAGGGCATCGCTAGAAATCCGACTGACCTCGCCGGCTGCTCACGATCCGCAGGAGGTGGCTGGCGATTATCAACATCTCGGCCGCCCTTTCGGATTCGACAAGTCAACGTTCCTATGGCTTCTTGGGTTCTTAAAGACGCTGACTGCGACCCCGCTGGCCGGATTAGTCGCCCGTGAAGAATTCGGAAGCGATTGATCTGTCGCAGTGATTTGACGCGAGCAAGTATTCGATTTTGCAAGAAAGCCGTGGGTAGGTCCTGGTTTTCTTGCGTTTTTGGATTCCGGATTGGGCGGCTTCGTGATTCCTTTGACGGCGAGATTCGCTGTTGGGGAGAACCCATGAGCCATCCGCGCGACGATCGTCAGGACGATCTGTTTCGTCCATCTCTGGAGAAGATCATCAACCTTCGCCATCCGTTGGTGCGTCTGGCGGCGGAGATCGATTGGGACTTCCTGGCGGGACGCTTCAGTTCGGTCTGTCGCCTCGGTCCGGGGCAGCCACCGTTGCCGACACGATTGGTAGCCGGACTATTCATCCTCAAGCACATGCACAATCTCTCTGACGAGGCGCTGTGCGGGGGTCGAGAACCCGTATTTTCAGTATTTCTGCGGCGAGGTGGTGTTCCGGCACGACTTGCCATTCGATCGCTCGTCGCTGACCCGCTGGCGCCAGCGGCTGGGTGAGGAGCAGATCGCCGCGCTGTTGCAAGAAAGCCTCTCGGTGGCGCATCGAACTGGGGCAATCGAGACCAAAGATCTCGAGCGGCTCGTTGTGGATACCACCGTACAGGAGAAGTCGATCGCGCATCCGAGCGATGCGCGGCTCATGCACCGGGCGATCGAGAAGCTGGTCGGTTTGGCCAAACGCGAGAGCGTCGAACTGCGCCAAAGCTATCTGCGCGTGGCCAGGCGCGCCGCCATCATGGTGGGACGCTACACGCATGCCCACCAGTTCAAGCGTGCCCGGCGAGAGCTCAAATTCCTGCGCACCCGGCTTGGCCGCATCATCCGTGACATCAGACGCAAGATCGAGGGCGACCCTGCGCTTGAGGATCGCTTTGGTCCGCTGCTCGATCTCGCCCACCGGGTTCGCCATCAAGAGCAGCGTCAGCGCGGTCCCAAGGTCTACTCGTTGCACGCCCCCGAGGTGGAGTGCATCGGCAAAGGCAAGGCCCGGGCACCTTACGAATTTGGCTGCAAAGTCTCGATTGCCACGCCTGCCACCGCGCCCAAAGGCGGGCAGTTCGTACTGCATGCCAAGGCCCTGCACGGCAATCCCTATGACGGCCACACGCTCGGTCCCGTCATCGCCGACCTCGAAAAGCTCACTGGTGTTGCAGCGCGCCGCATCCACGGCGACAAGGGCTACCGCGGCCACAACTATCCTGACCGATTCAAGGTCTGGATCAGCGGCCAGGTTCGCCGTGTCACCAAAGCCATCCGCCGCGAGATGCGGCGTCGCGCCGCCGTCGAGCCTGTGATCGGCCATCTCAAGGACGACCACCGAATGCGCCGTAACCATCTCAAGGGTCGCGACGGCGACCGCACCAACGCCGTGCTCGCCGCCGCCGGCTACAACTTCAGCCTGCTCCGCCGCTGGCTCACCGAACTTTTATGCGGCCTGTTATGGATACTCTGTCGCCACCTATCGCAACCACACCTTGCGTAAAACGGTGCTCAGGGACGTTCTTCACGAACGACGGATTAGCTGTCAAAGTCACCGACGGCTTTTTCCTCGTCGGACTGTCAAACGTCGATGCCGACCGCTCCCGGAACTACAGCTGCTGAACGACCGCTCTTGGTTCGACATGCCGTTCCAATACAAGACGCAGCGCCGTGCCATTTTAGCGATCGTGACCTTGCCCCCAAGTTTTATCCAGTCCTGAGTT
>NZ_AJQF01000482.1:0-36286 GCF_000261705.1 Bradyrhizobium genomosp. III
GACACATGATCGCCCCTCTTGGGTGAGCCGGGATGTGCGATAGATACGACAAAACCGAATTTCGGCAAAGTGGAATATTCTTGTGGGGATGGGTTGACAGAGGGCGACACAGGCGGCGCCCGTCCCGTCATCCTGAGGACGACGGCGATAGCTGCGAGGTCACGGTTCAAGCAAGGAGATCATGCTATGCTTCCGGCCATCGAGGCCCTCCGAATCGCCCAATGGCTCTTTCACGCAAGCTGCTTCTGCTGATCGCCGGCCTCGTCGTGGCCGGTGCGCCGGCGCGTGCTGCGGAGTTCTACACCGAGGATCTCCGTATCCCCATGGCGGAGGCCGGGCCACAGGGGCTGGAGGCCTTCCTGGTGCGCCCGGCCGGGACGAAGCGCTATCCGCTGGCGCTGCTCAGCCACGGCTCGCCGCGCAGCTTCGACGACCGCGCGACGATGTCCGCGCATAAATATTACGGCATTGCGCTCGAATACGCCCGGCGCGGCTTTGCCGCGCTGATCGTGATGCGGCGCGGCTACGGCACCTCGCCTGGCGGTCGCGTCGACAGCGTCGGCGGCTGCGCGAAAGCCGCTTACCTGCCTGCAGCCGCGGTCGCGGTTGCCGACTTGCGCGCCGCGATCGATGCGATGGCGCGCCGGACCGACGTCACAACAACAGGCATGATCGCGGCCGGTCATTCCGCCGGCGGGCTCGCCACCGTCGCACTGACCGCGCAGGCACCGGCCGGTCTCGTCGCCGCGATCAACTTCGCGGGCGGCCGCGGCTCGCGCGACGACGACGACGTCTGCAATCCCGATGGGCTGGTGCAGGCCTTCGCCACCTTCGGCAAGACCTCGCGCGCGCCGATGCTGTGGGTCTATGCGACCAACGATTCATATTTCGGCCCCGACCTCGCGCGCCGCCTCCATGACGGATTTCGCACCAGTGGTGGCAACGCAAAATTCATCGCGGCGCCGCCGTTCGGTGACGACGGCCACTACCTCTATGCGGTGGCGAGCGGTGCGCAATGGACGCCCTATGTCGACGCCTTCCTGCGCGAGCGCGGCCTCCTCAGTCGCGATATCCTGAGCCCGCCCGACCCGCTGCCGCCGCCGCGCCAGCTCAACGAGGCCGCGCGGGCCGAGTTCGCGCGCTATCTCGCCAGCATGCTGCCGCACAAGGCTTTCGCGGTGTCGCCGAACGGCGGCTACGGCTGGCGTTCGGGACACATCACGGCCGACGACGCCCGGCGCGATTCGCTAGCGGCCTGCATGAAATGGTCGCCCACCTGTACGCTCTATGCGATCGACGACCGGCTGGCTGAACCTGCGCAAGCGACGTCCACCGATCAGAGCGCCCGCGCGCGCTAGTCGCCGCAGCGGAGGCCGGTTTGTTAACTCCGGGGCTCTATGACGGACCGATGCTGTGGGATCGGGCATACTCCAATCTCGGCGCGACGTGGAGACACGTGGCGGTCGTCCTGCTGTTGTCGGCCCCGATCTGCGCACAGGCTGGAGACGGCGATCTGGGCCGGCCGGACACGACGTCGGCGATCTCCAGGCCGGAGATCGGTGCCGGCGAAACGCCGTCATCCCGGGCCATGATCCGGAAGATCATCGAGCGAGAAACCGCAAACACCAATTTGCCGGCCGATATCGCCGAAGCGGTCGTCTTCGTCGAAAGCGGCTACAATTCGGCCGTCGTCGGCAGCGTCGGTGAGATCGGCCTGATGCAGGTGCGGCCCGAGACGGCCGCGATGCTGGGCTTCAAGGGCAGCGAGGCGGAACTCGCCGAACCCGACATCAACATCCATTATGGGGTGCTTTATCTCAGCCAGGCGTGGCGGCTGGCTGGCGGGGACATGTGCCGCGCGCTCATGAAGTATCGAGCAGGCCATGGCGAGGAAGCGATGACCGCGCGGTCGCAGGTCTATTGCAACCGCGCCCGTAACCGTCTTTCCGCCATGAATTCGAAGGCTCTTGAGACCGACGTTGCGGCCGCTCCGGATCCGGCGCCCCGGCCCACTTCCGCAGCACCTGCAGCAGCTCCGGCAAAACCGGCGAGCCGCCCGAAGATGGCGGCGCAGCCCAAAGCCGTCTATGCCCGCTATCGCCAAGGCACTGCAGCCGCCAGCCGCGCCTATTGGGCCTCGCACGAGGCCAGGGTCAGCCAGATCAAGGCTCGCATCGCAGCGCGATGGAAGCGCGTCGCATCGCGCTGACAACAAGTGCCTATAGCCGCTCGCTAAGCGCGAGCTTGTAGCCGACGCCGGTGACGGTCGCGATCACGGGCGTACCGCTGCCGACGAGCTTGCGGCGCAGTCGTGCTACCAGCGCGTCGACCGTGCGGATGTCGACCTCGGCCTGGCGGTTGCTGACGACCTCGATCAGATAGTCGCGGCTGAGCGGCCGTCCGTCGGCGCCGACGAGCGCCGCGAGCAGGTCGAATTCGGCGCGCGTCAGCGCCACAGGCTTGCCGTCGCTGCCGAGCAATTCACGCCGGGTGAGGTCGATGATCCAGTCGCCGAAGGCGATCGAATTGTGGTTGCGCGCCGCCTTGCGGTCGAGCGAGCGTCGCCGCAGCACGCTGCGTGCGCGCGCCAGCAGGTCGCGCAGATTGATCGGCTTGGTGACGTAGTGGTCGCCGGCGATCTCGAGGCCGAGGATGCGATCGACGTCGGTGTCGCGGCGCGTCACGAAGATGATGCCCGCGTTGCTGGTCGCCTGGATCTCCTTGGCGAGCTCGAAGCCGTCGCCATCGGGCAGTTGCACGTCGAGGAAGATGAGATCGGTTCGGGCGCGCAACGCCTGGCGGCACTCAGCGCAGGAACTGGCGCCGACCACGTCGAAATTGTTCTCGCTGAAATAGCCGACCAGCATGGTCCGCGTCACCGGATCGTCCTCGACGACGATCAGCCGCTCGCGGCCGGCGGGACGCAACTCCTTAAGTGCGGGATCAACCACGGTCTTGGGTGTCCTGTGTGCCTGGGACCCGACCTGGAAATTCAAGTCACCGCGCAATGCGCTGTCATGTGAACGGACATTCACGACTTGTTCGAGCCCCCGAAATTGCCTGCCGGAATATTAGGCGCGTTGCGACGCGCAAACAATATTGCTCATGGTCTCTAGGGATTAAGTATGAATTGGCCCACAATTCTCATTCCGCGCATCATAGCGCAGGGCGGCCCCCGCAGGGGCCTTGCGCCGGCCCGTGCCGCCGATCCCTCACATTCGGCTTCGGACTCAACCGCCGGTTAACGTAAAAATGGCCTTCGGCTTCGGAAGGCCCACCTGCGCCTCTATTGTCCCGCCCGCACAATGTGGAACCACGGAGCAGACGTGATGCAGGGGCAGGCCCGGTTGGCTGCCGGTCGAACCGAGCAAGGCACGGCGCCGTTCGGCCGTTCGCACACGCTCGATGTCCTGCGCGGCCTCGCCATCGCCGGCGTGATGGCCATCCACGTCTCGCAGTCGTTTCCATCAAATATCCACGCCGTCGACTACGCCTTCATGTGTGGCTGGACCGGCGTCAACGTGTTCTACTTCGTCAGCGCCATGACGATGTGCCTGATGTGGACGCAGCGTGTCGAAACCAGTCCGACGCGGAAGTTCTATATCCGCCGCTTCCTGCGCATCGCGCCACTGTTCTGGCTCGCGATCCCGATCTACCTCGTCATCAACGGCACCGGGCCGAGCGACAACGCGCCTGGCGGCATCGGGCCAGCTCAAGTGATCCTCACCGCGACGTTCCTGCACGGCTTCTGGCCGGACAGCGTCAACAGCGTCGTGCCCGGCGACTGGTCGATCGCGGCCGAGATGACCTTCTATCTTGTCTTCCCGCTTCTGATCACCGCGTTCGGCTCGCGCCGCCATCTCTATCTCGCGCTGGCGATCGTGCTGCATCTCGTCAATGTCTGCCTGTTCAAGCCGTGGGCCTTCGCGCTGTTCTCCGCCTATTACGGTCCCGGTCACGAAGCGTTCGTCTGGACCACGCTGCACATCAGCTTCCTGAACCAGCTTCCGGTCTTCCTGGTCGGATGCGCGCTGATCTTCGCGCTACGCGACGGGTTTGCCCGGTCGGACGCAGCGATCTACGCGGTCTTCATCGCGCTGTCCTTCGTCGCCAACCGCATAACCGGCTCGCACGAATTCAACTATCTCATGATCAACCTCGTGCTCGGCGCACTGGTTGCCGGCTGCATCAAGCTTGCGATCCGCTTCCAGCCACTCGAGGCGGTCGGCCGCAATTCCTATTCGATGTACCTGTCGCACTTCGCGGTGATCTACGGCCTGCATCAGCTCTGGCCGTTCGCCGATGGACTGGTCTCGCTGCTCATCGCCTATGTCGTCACCGCCGCGCTGAGCTATCTCGTCGCGCGCGCGACCTGGCATCTGGTCGAACGGCGCGCGCAGGATTTGGCGCACCGTCTGACATCGGCGGGATCGGACCGATCAATCCTCCCGCCGACCATCGCCGCCACTGCGGCCGGCACGCGCTGAACGCCCCCGCTCCGTCCCTGCCGGCCCGATGCGGCTTGCTTCATTGCCGCCTTAAACTCTACTGTGGAGACACTTCACGCTGGAGTAGGCACCATGCAGGTCATACTGCTCGGCACCGGCGGCCCGCGGCCGGACCCGCGCCGCATGGCGACGACCACCCTGATCAGGCTCGGCGACGAGAATATCCTGTTCGACGCAGGCCGCGGCGTTGTGGTGCAGCTCAGCAAGGCCGGCGTTCCGCTCGGCGCGATCAACACGGTTTTTCTCACGCATCATCACTTCGACCACATCGGCGACCTCTACGATGTGATGCTGAATTCATGGATGCACGGACGCAAGGACGAGCTGCGCGTCTATGGACCGCCGGATACCGAGCGGCTCGTCGACACGCTGATCACGCAGGTCTACGACAAGGACATCACCTGGCGCGATAAGGGCGAGCCGGCCTTCGGCGGCTGGAAACCCGTCGTCGCGACGGACATCATACCAGGGCCCGTTCTCGATACCGGGCGCTGGAAGATCAGCGCCGAGCTGGTGTCGCATGGCGACGGCCTCGACATGCCGCCGGCCTTTCTCGCGCGATGGATGTGTCTCGGCTACCGCTTCGAAGCGGAGGGCAAGGTCATTGCAATTTCGGGCGACACGGTCCCCTGCCCCGGGCTCGAGCGGCTGGCTGAGGGAGCCGATTTGCTCGTCCAGTGCTGTTTTCTCGCAACGCCGGAGATCAACAACGAGCACCTCCGCCGCCTTGCGAAATTCACGATCGCCTGCGGCGACACCGTCGGCAAGGTTGCGGCCAAGGCCGGCGTCAAGAAGCTCGCGCTGACCCATCACCGGCCGCGGGCCGACGATGTCATGCTGAACGCGCTGCTTGCGGATGTCCGGCGGGATTATGCGGGGCCGGTCGTGCTCGGCGAGGATCTCACGCGCATCGAGGTCTGAGGGCCGACGATCGGTTCGCCCTTCGGCCTCAAGACGTTCCGACCTCGATCCGGAACGACAAGCGCTCTTCCGCACCCGGCGCGATATGCATCAGGCCGGGCTTGTCCGTGAATTCGCCGTCAAAGCCGGCGGGACTGGCATAGCCGCGCCAGGGCTCGATACAGAGGAACGGCGCGCCCGACGGTTTCGACCAGACGCCGAGCTCGCGAAAGCCGCGCCAGGACATTTTCAGCCAGGGGCTGGAGGACGCAGCATAGCGGACCGCGTTGCTGTCGATCCGGTCGAAGATGATGGCGTCATCGACGAACAGGGATTCGGACAAGGCGAGCTGATTACCCTTGACGGGACCAGGCTCCTCGGCCGCGCGCAGCAGCCCGCCATCAAGACGGCGGATGGGAGACGATTCCACCTTCGCAAAGGTCAGCGCGTAGTCCTCTTTCGCGCTCTCGGGCCGGAGGGGCCAATTGAAGGCGGGATGGCCGCCGATCGAAGCCGGCAATGTCTCCTTGCCGGTGTTGGCGATCGAAAGTGTCAGATCGAGGCCGGCGGCGTCGAGCGCATAGATTGCGGTCAGACGGAACGCGAACGGATAGAGCGCGCGGGTCGTCTCGCTGTCTTCGAGCACCAGCGTGCAGCGGCTTTCGCCGCGCTCCGCCCATGCAAAGCGGCTGTCGCGCGCAAAGCCGTGCTGGGTCATCCGGTATGTCTTGCCCCGGTGCCGCAATTCGTCCCCGGCAAGGCGCCCCACGATCGGAAACAGCAGCGGCGCATGGCGCGGCCATTCCGGCCCGGCCTGCCAGACGAACTCGGTGACATCGTCCTTCAACGAGCACAACTCGGCGCCGTGCGCCTTGACGGTCGCGGTCAACCCTCCGCTGCGGAGGGAGTGGGTATCGTCACTCATGGCGGACATCTACACCGCGACCTCGCACGCAGCAAGGCAGCGCCAGCCATGCAGGCAGAGCGCCTCCACTGTGCGAGGCTGCGTCATATTTCTGTACCTAACGGTTGCTCCTTTGCGGCTCGTCCTCCGCATTGCTTCGCCGCAAGGTCGGCCCGGACTCCGATCAACCAATGTGGTAGCCAATTGAAATTCTTCATCAACGGCCGCTTTCTGTCGCAAAAGCTCACCGGCGTTCAGCGTTATGCCGCCGAGATCGTCAAGGCGATCGACGTGCTTCTGGCGTCGGAGCAAACTCCCGCCGCGCTGCGGAACGCAGACTGGCAGTTGCTGACGCCCGTGGATGCAAGCGAGCAGCTCCAGCTGGAGCGAATCAAGATTCGCGCCGTCGGCCGGTTGCGCGGGCACGCCTGGGACCAAATCGACCTGGCGCGCGCCGCTGCGGGAGGCCGCTTGATCAGTCTCGCCAATTCCGGCCCCGTGTTCCATCGCGACCACATTGTGGTGATCCACGACGCACAGGTCTTTCGCAGGCCCGACTTCTTCAACTGGCGCTATCTTGCAGTTCACCGAACCATGGGCCGGCTGCTCGCCCGGCACGCAAGCATCGCAACCGTATCGGCCTTTTCGCGCAAAGAGCTTGCCGAGGTGCTGAATCTGTCAGCAACGGCGATCCCGGTTTTCCCCAATAGCGCCGAACACTTCGCCAGGACGAACCCTGATCCCGACATCATTGCCCGGCTCGGCGTTCGGCCGCAGAAGTTCTTTCTTTATGTGGGCTCCAGAACCAAGAACAAGAATCTTTCGGTCGCGATCCGTGCCATCCAGCTGCTCGACCGGACTGACGTTCCTCTGGTCATCGTCGGCGGCGACAACAGCAAGGTCTTTCAGGACAATTCGGGCGAGGGCGCTGCCGGCCTGCTGCTCGCCGGGCGTCTGACGGACAGCGAGATCGCAGCGCTCTACGCGCATGCATCGGCATTTGTGTTTCCCTCGCTGTACGAGGGCTTCGGCGTGCCGCCGCTCGAAGCGATGATCTTCGGTTGCCCGGTCATCGCCTCGACGGCCGATGCCGTCGTGGAGACGTGTGCCGACGCCGCTGCGTATTTTGACGCCAATGATGCCGAATCGTTGAAGCAACTGATGCTCGAAAGATTGGCAATCGGCGCCATCTCCGATCAGGAGCGCCGGCGGCAGCAGGAACGCGTTGCGTTCTTTTCGTGGCAAAAGTCGGCGAAGTCGTTGCTCGATCATCTCACACCATCGGCAAACGTTGCCAGCGCTGCTTGAAGTTCGATGCACTTCGCTTATCGCGGGCATCGGTTTTCGCACAAACAATTTGCAACTGGCTGCAACTCGCGCACGTGCGCTTGGTTCCACGAGACCTTTTTGGTTTCTTCCCATGACAATCGTGCGCACAAAGAGCTTGGCGCAACATCACCACATCGCTGCCCCAATATCGCTACGTATTCGAGGAACTGTCTCTCGCACTAGCGAACGCTAGCGAACTCAGAACAGGGATACAGGATGTCCGGCTCTCCAACGCGGCCCTACGGAAGGCAAACGATGAAAGTGCTGCACATCGCCGAGACGATCCGGGGCGGGATTGCCAGCTACCTGAACGAGTTGCACCCACAGCAACAGGCGAGCTTCGGCACCGGGAACGTGCACTACGTCGTGCCGTCGGATCATCGCCGCGATCTTCCGGCGATCGACGACAACCAGATTACGACGTTCGAACGATCCGGCCGCGGCATCGCCGGGCTATTCCAGATGTTGCGCGCAAGCATGCAAGCGCTGGATGCCTTTCGTCCTGATGTCGTCCACCTGCATTCCTCGTTTGCGGGCCTCGTGCTGCGCCCGGCGCTGGCGGCCCGGTCCGACGGTCCGCGCGTCGTCTATTGCCCGCACGGCTGGGCGTTTTCACGCGAGACCGGCCGCCTCAGTCATCTCGTGACGAAAGCGGCGGAGAACCTCCTTGCACGCACCTCGGACCGAATCATCTGCATCTCGAGCGACGAGTTCAACGAAGCCGTCCGCGCCGGAATTCCTGCCGAGCGCCTCACCCTCGTCCATAACGGCATCTCGAAGAGCCGCACGCCGCAGCCCGTCGCGGCGGACTGGACGTCCAAAAAGGTCAAGGTGCTGTTCATCGGACGGCTGGACCGCCAGAAGGGCTTTGATCTCCTGATCGAGGCGGCACGCTCGCTCGAGGATGTGCTGGAAATCCGCATGATCGGCGCCTCCGTCGTCAATAAGTACGAAGGCCCTAGCGTCCCGTCCAACGTGTCCCTGCTGGGCTGGCTCGATCGCCCGACCATCGAGACCCAGCTCGAGGCCGCCGACCTCGTCGTGATCCCGTCACGATGGGAAGCCTTCGGCCTCGTTGCCCTGGAAGCGATGCGCGCGGCCAAACCCATCCTGGCGTTCCGTAGCGGAGCATTGCCCGAGATCGTCGTCGATGGCGTGACCGGCGTGCTTTGCGAGCCCGTCGCGGTCCAGCCGCTCGTCGACGGTTTCCGGCGAGCACTCGATCTCGACCTCAAGGTGCTGGGACAACGCGGCTACGACCGGTTCAAGCAGTTTTATGACGTTCAGAAGACGCATGGGCAATTGCAGCAGGTCTATGCCGAGCTGCTCCACGACGACCGGACACCGATCGACGCGAAGGCGGGGCTGCGGTCGGACCTCTCCAAGAATTTCTGATGGCTCGACGTTCACACTTGCCGTCGCAGATACAGGAGATCGCGATGGCGATGTCATGGACCGGACTGGGTGTCAGCGCGAACGCCGCGCTCGCGAGCATGATCTAGCCGATGATATTCTCACGCACCTTGGTTCGCGGCAGCTTCCGCCTCGCGGGCCTCATGGCATCGATTTTTCTGCCGGTCTCTGTCTGCGCACAGCAGGCGCAACCGCTCGATGCTCGATTCCTGCTGGGCGTCGGCACGCATCAGGGGCTGGGTGGCCCGGTGAGCGCGCGCGGATACGTTCCTTCGGAAAACGTCGCACAGATCAAGCAACTCGGCCTCAACGCCTTCCGCGATGATTTTCCCTGGTCCGATTTCGAGGCGGGGGGACGCCGGATGGGCTTCACGCCCAGGCTCGGCAGGCTCGAAGCGCAGGTCAGGTCCGGCGTCGCGCGCCCTCTCCTGATCCTCGCCTTCGGCCATCATCTGGTTCCGAATTCCACGCCACCGACCACCGATGAGGCCCGGCAGCGGTTCGCCGATTATGCTGCTGCTGCGGCGCAATCGGTCGTGGCGCAGCATCCCGTCTTCGAGCTCTGGAACGAATGGAATCTGGCGGCAAAGAAGGATCCGGCGTTCTCGCCGGAGAACTATCTGGCGCTCGCGCAAGTCGCGCGGCCGGCGGTGAAGCGCGTAGCACCGCATGCGCCTTTCCTGATCGGAGCTCTTGGCGACGATCCGGGCTGGACATGGACGGAGAAGATGCTGCGAACCGGCATTCTTCAGCATGCGGACGGTGCTTCGATCCATCTCTACAATTTCTGCATGGGCCCGAGCAAACGCACGTCGGCCGAGATCATCGACCGGCTCACGGCGTTTCACCGCATGGTCGGCCAGGCCAGCGGAAATCCTGACTTCCCGATCTATGTCACCGAGACGGGCTGGACCACGGCCACCAACAAATGCGGCGTCAGCGAGCAGGCCCAGGCCGACAATACCGCGCAGCTCATCCTGTGGGCGTCGACCGCGACACGCTGGCTCAAGGGCATGTGGCTCTACGAGCTCAAGGACAGTGGAAAGAACCCGTCGGAGCTGGAGGATAATTTCGGACTCTATCGTTTCGATAATTCGCCAAAGCCGGTTGCCTGCGCGGCCCAGGGGGCCTGGGCCTTCATTCGCCCCAGCCTGAGTGCCGAGCGCCGCGAGCTCGCCAGCGGCGTCGTGTCGATCAATGCATCGACGACTTCCGGCGGCAGAGTTGCGGTCTGGTCCGAGGCCCCGGACCGACGTTACGAGATCCGGCTCAAGGGCGATCAACAGGGCGCAAGCTTTGCGATGCCGTGCGACCAGGCGGCAAGGCCTGCGTCCGGGGTCTGGATCCCCGTTTCGAGCACACCGGTTCTGATTGCAGCCAATGACAGTGCCGTTCCCGCCCTGGAGATCAGGCCGGCGCGGTAGACGCGATTTTGCAGACATGAGGTTGACGCGATGAAAGTTCTTTTGACGTCCACGCTTTATCCAACGCCTCAGGCCCCAAAGATCGTCGGCGGCGCGGAGATCTTCGCCCGGCGCTTCGCAGAAGGCCTGGTGCAACGCGGTGACGAGGTGGAAGTGATCCGGGCCGCATCTACGCCTCATCAGGCTCCGGAAACCTGCGACGGCATTAACGTCTATTCCGCGCCGGTGCGAAACGTGTATCTGCCCTTCACGGAGCAGAAGAACGTCGCATTGCGCAGCATCTGGCACGCGATCGACGACTGGCAGATGCAGGCCCCCCTGATTGCGGAACGCATCCGGGCCTTCAAGCCGGACGTGCTGCACTCCAACAATCTGTCGGGACTCACCACCGCGGTCTGGCGCGTTGCCGCCCAGCTCGGGGTCCCCGTGCTCCATACGCTTCATGACTATTATCTGACCTGCCCGCGCTGCTCCCGCTTCGAGAACGGACGGTCCTGCGAGCACACCTGCACGAGCTGCGGAATTCTGAGCTTTCATCGCAAGCGTGCCACGCATTGGCTCAGCGCCGTGGTCGGCGTGAGCGAGCGCGTCCTGTCCATTCATACCGACATGGGCATGTTCTCGGAGACGCCGATCCGCACAGTGATCCGCAACGCCTCGACCGAGCCGCCGCGCGAGCCCTACCCTCGGCCGGTCTGCACCACGGAAGTGACGTTCGGGTTCATCGGCCGCCTCACCGAGGAAAAGGGCATCGACAATTTGATGCAGGCCCTTGCTCAGCTGCCCCGCGATCGGATTCGCATGATGATCGCCGGACGGGTCAGCGAGGAGGAGCAACGGCGCCTCAGGGCGTTCGCGCCTGATGCGCGGATCGAGTTCATGGGCTTCGTGGTGCCGGACGATTTCTACAAGCAGGTCGACGTCGTAATCGCGCCCTCCATCTGGCACGACCCCGGTCCGCTCGTCGTCGCAGATGCCAAGGCTGCCGGCAGGCCGCTGCTCGGAACGCGCTTCGGCGGCATGCCCGAGGTCATCGAGCACGGGGTGACCGGCTGGCTGACCGAAGCCGATCCACAATCCCTGGCCAGGAGCATGCTCGCGGTCGCAGCCGATCCGCACAAGATCGACGAGATCAGCCGGCGCCTGATCGCGGATACCAACAAATGGATATTCTCTGACGTGCTGTCTTCATACAAGAACCTGTATGAACAATTGCGCGAGCAGCGGATGTCGCACGTGCGCGCAGCAACGGCCGAAGCGTCGCAGGGGCCGTCGATCGTCGGCAAGGAGCGCCTCATTCCGCGATGACACGCCTCCTCGCGATGGCGGGCTATGTCTACCAGAGCGCCGCGGCGATCATCCTGATCTTCGCGATCAGCCATCTGTTGCCCGCCGCCGACTACACCAACTTTTCCCTCGCGCTGGCCTCGAGCCAATTGCTCTGCGTCCTGATGTTCGAGTGGCTGCAGCTGGCCGGGTTGCGGTTTCTGGCGGCAGCCAAAGAAAACGAGGCGGCGCGGCTGAGGTGGTCGCTGTTTGCAGCAGGCCTGTCGAGCGCAGCCGCGCTCGTCGTGGTCGGGAGTTGCGCGTCTCTGGCCAGCGTGCTCCCGACGCGGATCGTCGCCTTGGGTCTCGGCATATCCGTGCTACAGGGCTTGACGGATCTCTACTTCCTGTCGGTCCGCCTGTCCGACCGGCTGGGCATCGCATCCTTTCTGCTTGCGTTGCGTGCCACCGCCCTCCTGATCGGAGCCGCCGCGGGGGCAATGATCTCGGGAACGGCGGAAGCGGCGCTGCTCGGTATTGCCTCGGGTCACGCCCTCGGCCTGCTCGCCGGCCTTGTCGCCTATCGCACGCCGATGGAGCCGGTCCCGCTGCAGACGATGCTGGCCGACTGGAAGGATTTCTCCCGCTACGGCATGCTTGCGGCAGGCGCGTCGGTCATCCATCTGTCGGTGCCGGTGCTGCTCCGTGTCATCGTCGTCGGCCAGCTGGGTGCGACCGGAGCCGGGGCGGGCTTTTCGATTGCGCTTGACCTCCTGCAGCGTCCCTTCTGGGTCCTCAATGCAGCGATCCACACCGTGAGCTATCCGGAAGTGGTCAACGACTTCGAACACGGAGGCAGCGCAAAATCGGTGCAGTCGGCGCGGCGGATGTTCGAATTCATGATCTGCACGACCCTCGTGCTGCTCGGTGGTCTGATTGGATTTATTCCAGATGCAGCCCGTATCCTGGTGCCGCAGGCCAGCCTGGATGGCTTTCTGGAGACGGCCCCAACGGTCGCCGCCTTTTATTTCCTGCACACCCATCTGCAGGCGACGATCGCGGTCGTTCCCCACCTCGAGAAGCTGGCGACCAGGCTCGTCGTCGTCGCGGCCGGCCAGCTCGCCCTCGTCGTGTCCTTCGCCGCGGTCGCGGTATCGGCCGGCCTGTCGCCGCGAGCGGCAGTCAGCTGTGCTTCGCTCGCCACGCTCGCGACCATACTGGTCGCACTCGGCCCCACGCTGCGGTTTGAGGCGCTCCCGCGCTGGCCGTTGGTCATGCAGGCGGGGGGGGCCGCAATCCTGATCGGATCGCTCGGTTCGATACCGACGGAGCCCGCGGCATGGCTGGCCGGCAAGATCGCGATCGCCGCGATTGCAACGGCGGTCATCGGATGGCGCGGAGATTTTCTAATGCTGGCCCGCCGCGGCTGATTGGCCGCACCAGCGTTATGCGAGCGGATCTGGTTCCGATACGGAACCGGGTCTTCATCAGCAGTTTCCGCGGCGAACGCTGCACTATCCCTGAGCAACCACAACCCTTGCGAGCAAATTGATTGGTTTAACCGCCCATGGAAGCGGCATCTGCGAACTTCCCGTGCAGGAAAGCGCGAGCTGCGAAGGAATGAGACGAAGATACTTCGATTGACGGCCAGCGAGAAAATGTCTTGCTGCTCCTTGCCGATCTCGCGCGCCGCGAGCGCGCCGACCGCTCGCTCAGATCTGTCATATAAAATCCAATTCGCGCGGCCTGCGCATACATTCAGCAGCGCAAATCGCGAAAATCTTGAAAGCGCCTTCCTCACGCCATGCTGCCCGGGCATCGCATCAATATTCTGCTGCAACACAGAGCAAGTCTGTTCCTGCACAAGGAACCTCGTTTCGCTCGCGATTTGTAGCTTCCATTTTTATCTGAAATTCACACTCGACAGAGAAGCTTGAACGCAATCCCTGCGAGCAATTTCGTTCGCGCTGAAACTCGAGTGTGCAATGTCCGATCAAACCATCCTGTCCGCCAGCGGCTTCATCGACTCCATCGGCGTCAACACGCACGCCGGCTTCGGCTGGACCGGCTACAACAATCTCGCGCTGATGGTCGATGACCTCGAGTATCTCGGCGTCACCCATCTCCGCGACGCGATGGGGACCAGCCCGGCCGCGCAACCCGTTGTCGAGGGTCTGGCCGCTGCCGGCTACAAGTTCGACTTCCTGGTGTCGTCGGCGCTGCCCCAGACGGGCACAGCCGGGCTGCAGAACTACATCGCCTCGCTCCAGAAGTTCGCGGCGAGCCACCCGGGCAGCATCAGCGCCATCGAAGGGCTCAACGAGGCCAATCACCAGCCCTTCAGCTACAACGGCAGCTCGAGCCTTACCGCCGCAGCTCAGTTCCAGAGCGCGCTCTATCAGGCCGTCAACGCCAACGCCGCGCTCGGCAGCATCCCGGTCTACAATCTGTCACTGGCCTACAACGATCCGCAAGGCTACAGCCAGCTCGGCGACATGTCGGGCTCGGTCGACTACGCCAACGCCCATGCCTATGTCAGCACCAGCCTGACGACCGGCAGTTCGATTGCGGCGACACTGAGCGCAGTGATGACCGCGGCCCCGGGAAAGCCGGTCGTCATCACCGAGACCGGCTACACCACGCAAGCCAACACCCAATATCTCGGTGTCAACGAGACGGTGCAGGCCAAATCGATCCTGAACACCCTGGTCGATGCCTACAAGGCCGGCGTCAGCGAGACTTATCTCTACGAGCTGTTCGACCGCGACTCCTCCGCCGGCAATACCAATCCCGAAGCCAATTTCGGACTGTTCAATTCCGACGGGACGCCGAAGCTCGCCGCGACCGCCATTCACAACCTGACGACCATTCTGGCCGACGACGGCAAGGGCGGCCTGCAGCCGACTGATCCGTTGAACTACACCCTGAGCAACATGCCAGCCACAGGCAACAGCATGGTGCTCGGCAAGAGCAACGGCGCCTACGAGCTCGTCGTGTGGGCGGAGCCGAAGCTCTGGAAGGACGCCAACGACACCGAGATTTCCAATCCGACCGAGACCGTCACGGTAAATCTCGGCGGCGTGCATCATTCGGTGAAGGTGTACGACACGCTGACGGGGACCACGGCGATCGCCAGCTACACCGACGTCAGCACGATCACCATCCCGGTCAGCGATCACCCGCTGATCATCGAGATCGATGCGCCTCCAACGACCACGACTCCGCCGGATACAAGGACCACTGTCAGCGGCACGGCCGCCGAGATCGTGCCGCAACTGTCCGACCTCAGCGACTCCACGGCCCTGCAGACCATCACGCTGACCGACTCGCACGTCCTTCCGGTCGCCTCGAAGGCGACCATGGACTACATGATCGCCCATTACGGCAGCGCCCTCTCCAAGATCCAGGGCGGCTACTCGTTCTCGGTGACGAACTCGGCTGCGACCTGGAGCAGCACGAAGACCTATAATTCCAGCGGATCGCTTGTGTCGAAGTCGGACACCGGCCTGAACTCAAGCGGACAGCCGACCTCGACCACCGTCGCCTACACCGATGGTTCCAAGGACCTGATCAGCTACACCGGCGGCGTGAAGACGAAATTCGTTCATGTCGACACCGACGCAACCAGGACCACCGACACCTACAACACGGCCGGAACCCTTCTGAGCGAAGTCGTCCAGAAGTCCGACGGCTATTACTCCACCACGCTCTACACGAGCGGTGTGAAGACGGCCGCCTACGTCAAGAATGCCGATGGCTCGCAAGACAATTACACCTACGGCATCACGGGCAAGAGCTTCACCACCCAGGTGCAGCATCTCGATGCATCCGGAAAGGTCACCTCGGTGACCCGCAGCCATGCCGACGGCTCGCTGGACTCGACGCAGGTCTACAACGCCGACGGCAGCAGCGTGATCACCACCTATAGCGCCACCGGCGTCAAGCTGGTCGAGACCGCCTATCATGCCGACCACAGCAAGGATGTCTGGACCTACAACATCACGGGCCAGAACTACACGACCGAGCACGATGTCTACAATTCGACTGGCTTTCTCACCAGCCTGACGCGGCTGCACACCGACGGCAGCCTCGCCTTCAAGCTCACTCAGACGACCGACGGCACCAAGACGACCGATTGGTACAATGCCGCCGGCAGCCTCACCAGCGAGGTGATCCAGAAGGCCGACGGCTTCTCCTCGACCACGCTCTACAGCAACGGGGTCAAGACCAACGCCTACGTGAAGAATGCCGACGGCAGCCAGGACAATTATGCCTACGGCATCACCGGCCAGAGCTACACCACGCTGATCCAGCACGTCGATCCCACGGGCAAGGTCACCGCCGTCACCCGAAAGCATGCCGACGGCACGCTCGACTATACCCAGGTGATCAACGGCGACGGCAGCAGCGTCGTCACCAATTATGATGCCGCGGGAACGCGGACCAAGGAAACCGACTATCACGCCGACGGCAGCAAGGACGTTTTCCTCTTCAACATCACCGGCCAGACCTACACGACTGAACACGACATCTACGATGCGACCGGCTTCCTCACCACGCTGATTCGCAAGCACGCCGACGGCAGCATGGCGTTCAAGCTGGTGCAGAGCGCCGATGGGGCCAAGACCACGGACTGGTACGATGCCAGCGGCGCGCTGACCAGCGAGGTGGTCCAGAAGCCGAGCGGTTACAGCTCGACCACGGTGTACACCAATGGCGTGAAGACCGCGGCATACATCACCAACGCGGACATGAGTCACGACAATTACAGCTACAACATCACCGGGCAGAGCTATACCACGCAGTACCAGCACCTCGATCCATCCGGCCAGACCACCGAGGTGACCCGCTGGCATGCCGACAACTCGCTCGACTATACCCAGGTCGTCAACAGCGACGGCAGCAGCGTGGTGACCAACTACGATGCATCAGGGGTCAAGAAGACGGAAACCGACTACCACGCCGACGGGTCGAAGGACGTCTTCCAGTTCAACGTCGTCGGCCAGAACTACACGAACGAGCACGACAGTTACGATTCCACCGGCTTCCTCACCGATATTGTTCGCACCCACGCGGACAACAGCCTGGCCTTCACGCTGGAGCAGAGCGCCGACGGCACCAAGACCTCCGACTGGTACGATGCCAACGGCGTCATCACCAGTGAGGTAACGACCAAGAGCGACGGTTACAGCTCCACGACCGTCTATGCCGGCGGCGTGAAGAGCGCTGCCTACATCAAGAACGCCGACGGCACATCCGACAACTGGAACTACAACATCACCGGGCAGTCCTATACGACCCAGCATCAGCACCTCGATGCCTCGGGCAAGATGGTCGAGCTCACCCGGACGCACGCCGACGGCACCCTGGACTATACCCAGGTCATCCATGACGACGGCAGCAAGCTGACCGACATCTACAACAGCGCCGGCACCAAGACCCAGGAGATCGCCAACAACACCGACGGCTCGAAGGACGTCTTCCTGTTCAACTTCAACGGACAGACCGGGACGACGCAGCACGAGAATTACAACTCCGCCAGCGCGCTGCAATTCTTCGACCAGACCAAGGCCGACGGCACCCACAATGTCACAGCCGTCGCCGGCGGCGTGACGATCCAGGGCGGGGCGGGCAATGACGTGTTCTCGGCCGCGCCAAACTCGACAACGGTTGCCTACGATCACGGCCAGGACCAGATCCTCAACTTCCAGGCCGGTGACGGCACAACCCACGACGTGGTCCAGATCTCGAAGCTCCTGGCCGCTGACTACAGTCACCTGCAGATGACGCAGTCCGGCACGAATGCGCTGATCACGTTCTCGGCCAATGATTCGATCCTGCTGAAGAACGTCTATGTCAGCAGCCTGACGAGCCACGATTTCTTGTTCGTCTGAGCACGGCGCACTGACGACAGGACGCATAAATGTTGACACGGGCCGGGACCAGCCAAGGTCCCGGCCCGCTCATTAGGCGCCTGCCTCATCAAGAGGCAGAATTGGGACGATGAAGTCGTTCCCTTCCCGGACAAGATGGTCTCGAGGAACTCAAGGCCGACCGATCCGCGATCACGCCACCTTCCCCGCTCCATCCAGCGAACTTGCGTCACAATTCGTCTCTAGAAGCGAGACGAACCGCGCAAGGACTCCGAGGCCCGATGGAAGCAAGTGAAGCAAGACGTTTTGTCGTTCTCGACTTCTACCGCTTCGTCGCTGCGCTCGGGGTCTTCATCTTCCACCTGAAGCTGATCGACACGGGCATTTCGCCGGCCTGGAACGGGTCCTACGGCCTGTTCGTGGACATGTTCTTCATCCTGTCCGGCTTCGTGATCTCCTATTCCTACCCGTCCGATGCACGTGGCGTGGCGGCCTATTCCCGCTTCATGATCCGGCGTATTGCACGGATCTATCCGCTGCATCTGCTGAGCTTGCTCATCTTCGTGGTGCTCATCGGCGTCGGCCTGGAGCGCACGGCCCGCTCGACCCCGCTGGACTTCCTGTACAACCTTCTGCTGCTCCAGGCGTGGGGCGTCACCGACCATCTCAGCTTCAACTCGCCGTCCTGGTCGATCAGCGCGGAGTTCTTCTGCTATCTGATCTTTCCACTGCTGATGCTGCTTGCACGCAAGATGCAACCGATCGTGCTCGGCGCGATCGTGGCCGCGCTCTATCTGGTCCTTGCCCACGGCCATTTGCCGATCTGGCAGGAACGGTCGCAAATGTATGGCGCCAATTTCGATTACGGGATGCTCCGCGCACTGCCGAGCTTTCTGAACGGTATCCTGCTCGCCATTCTATTCCGGATGTCGCATCCCTACCGGCACAAGCGGATGATCTTCGCCGGCATCGGCACGTTCGGCCTCTCCGTGCTCGTCCTCAACGTCTTCGCCAAGCCGGACCTCGCCATCCTGCTGTTCTCCTGCGCCATCCTGCTCACTGCGGTCGGCGAAAGCGCCTTCAAGGAGTTTCCGGGCGCCCGCCTGCTCGGACGGCTCGGCAACACCTCATATGCGATCTACATGCTGCACGATGCCATCCTCATTGCCGTGTTCAAGCCGTTGTGGATCTGGCTCGGACTGCGTCCCGATCAGTTCGGCCTCTTCGCCCTGGCGTGCTGTGCGGTCCTGACCATCGCCGCGGACCGCACCTACGCCTATTTCGAGAATCCGGCGCGGCGCTTCATCAACCGCTGGGCCGACATTGGTGCCACGTCCTCGCGCAAGCGGGCCGCAGCCGACACCCCCGTGCGCTTTGAAAACACCGAGCGGGCGGTCAACTGACGTCTGCCGGCGACATAAGGGCGTTCAGGCGACCTTGCCGCCGGCCTCCTGCACCGTGCGCATCGCGCTCTCGCCCAGTAGCGGTGCGATGTTGGCGCGGGACAGCTCCATGACATCCGGCAGCATCTGACGTACCTTCTCACCGACGGCTTCGTGCGCGCCAAGGAACTGCAGCACAAACTTCTCAAAACTGTCGTCGACCAGGAATTGGGCCGGCGACAGCAACAGCGATTCGCTGACGCCAAAGTGCGCAAACAGGCCCTGGAACTTGTCCTGATAGGTAATCGCTGCGACGGGCGTTCCCTGCCCCAGCGCCGCAATCGCCAGATGCATGCGGCCGGTGATCACGCCGTCGACCAGACCGACAACGGCCTTGATCTCGCCCGCCGACAGCGCCTGATCGACATGATGCACGTGATCGCCGAGCGTGGGCTTCAGGCGGTCAGCCAGCGGCCGTAGGCAATTGTCGTCGGCGATCTCGGGGCGGTAGTCGTGAGCGAGCAACAACCAGCTTGCATTGTGCTCGCGAGACAGCCGCTCCATGGCGCCCGCGGCGAGCTCTATCATTTGCCGCAGCTTGGCCGGCTCCGGCTTCTTGAACAACATCGGATGGATGTTGAAGACGAAGACCTTGCGACCCTGCTCGCGCTGTCGCGCGATCGTGGCAGCGATCTGCTTCACCGCGGCCGTATCCGCCCGCGGAGTCAGCATGAACGCCGCATCGGCAACCAGACGGGCGCGTTTCCGGGCAAAATCGTCGAAACGCTGGAGAGATATTGTATCGCGCAGATTCAGGACCACGCCCGGGTCCAGCAGCCGGAACACCTCGCGCAGCGCCTTCGCCGGCCGGGAGTTGAAACTGAAGCCGAGCACGCTGACCTTGGCGCCGAACGCAGCCATCAAGTCTGCAACGAGCAGCATGCGCGCGGCATCCACCGGCGAATAGTAGCCGTCGAGCACGTCGGCCCCCAGAACCAATCCGAAATCCGGCCTGGTGAGCGACAGCTCCTGCGCCACGGTCTCGTATGAGAACGGCTGTCGCCAGAGTTCGAGCGGCTTGAAACCCATCGCGCGCACGTCCTCACTGGCCGTTGGCGTCGCGGTGACGATGTAGATCTCGAGGTTCGGATAGGTCCGCTTCACCTCCCCGGTGGCCGCTTCGATCATCGCCTCATCGCCCCGCGACTGACGAACGCTCCAGGGATCGGAAGGCAGCACGACGAGCCGGCGCGGATCGTTGCGCGGCGCGACGTTGACGCCGACGTCTCTCCGGGCGATCTGCCACCTGCGCAGTTCGAGCAGATCGAGTGCCAACGGCGTATTCTTCGCGCTGTTGAGCCAGCCTCGGAGCTGCCTGCGTACGGGCACCGGGATCAATTGCTTCACGACGTCCTCCTCGTCTTCATTAGGCGGTCGCACCGCGCTTCACGACGAAATCAATCAGGGAAAGGAGCTGCTTCCGCCAGAACAGCAGAATGCCCGTCAAATAGGTCGCGCCAAAACAGGACGCCAGCAGTCCAATCCGCAAATAGGGATTCATGCCCGGCGTCGCCTCCCGGCACAGCACGACCGCGCCGTAAGCCAGAACGATGGCGCAAAGGCATCCCGCAATGGGGCGCAGAAACTGGCTCCAGCTCAAGCCCAACAGCCGGAGCGCCAGCGCAAACGTGACGGGGGTCACCACGAGCTGCGAGAATGCGAAGATCGTGGCCAGTTGACCAATGTCGCGCGAGGGAAGCAGGAACATTGCCGGCACGACCGTACAGAATTTGAGGATGTTGAGCAGAAAGACGTAGTTCGGCTTGCCCAGAGCGCCAAAATAGGCGCTGTTGACGAACTGCACCGTCTGGACCGCGCCAATCAGCATCAGCGGCCGCATCACCGCTTCGCTGCCACCCCACTTCGCACCGAACAGCAGCAGGGAGAACTCCGGCGCGATCGCCGCGAGGAGCACGAAGACCGGAGATCCGATCAGTGCGCCGAGACTGACGCTGCGCAAATAGGCGCCCGCGATGCGGTCCCGCTCGTGCGCGATTTTGGACAAGGCGCTCAGCGCCACGTCCATGACCGCCTGGGTGAGCAACTGCATCAGGATGATGTAGACCCTCGCGCCGACCGTGTAGATGCCGAGGGCGGCGACGCCATAGAGCGACAGGATGATCATGTCGATCGTCCGAACGATGGCGAAGTCCAGCAGCCTGTTCAGCATGACGTGGATGCTGTAGCCGGAGAGCTCGCGAAAGCTCTTCAGATCGTAGCCGCGCATCGGCAACCATCGCGGTTGGCTCCAGAGCCATAAGCCGCTGATCGCGCTCTGAACGACCACCTGGATCACGAGGCTGAGGGCGCCAAACCCTGCATAGGCACAGGCGATCCCCACGACGCCGGAGATGGCTGTCGCCACCATGGTCCTGACTGCGAGCACCCGAAAATCCATCTGGCGCTTGTAGAGCGCCTCCTGGAACAGGGTCGCGGTGCCGATCGGAAGCGAGAGACTGGCGGCCGTCAGCAGCGGCGCGAGCCCCTTCACGTCGAACCATTGCTCGATATGCGTCGCCAGCAATGCGATCAGAACGGCCAGGAGCACTGAGGCAGCAAACGAGCAGAAGAACGGCAGCGTCACATCGGCGGGCTCGAGCGTCCGCCGCTGGATCAATGCATCACCGAAGCCGAATTCCGCGATGGAGCTCAAAAGCAGCAGGATGAAGGCGACCAGCGCCGCAAGTCCGAAATCCGCGGGATCGAGCAGCCGCGCCAATACCAGGAACAGCACGAACGACAATGCGCGGCCGCCCCAATTCTGCGCGAGCGACCAAAACAGCGCCACCACGACCTGATGTTGCCTGCCTCGAGTGACGTTCATCAACAATTCGACCCAATTCCGATCCAGACGACGCGGCAATGATGATGACACGCCACCGCTTGTCGCCGCTCACAACGGCGACTGATTGCTCGCTACAATACGACGGAGTGATGGCAATCAGATGAGCGCCATCACGATTCCGATTTAGAGTGGAAGTGAGTTCAAATCGTGGACTACACTCCAATCGCTCTCTGCGATGTGATGCAAAATGGATGCCTTGATGAATTCGCCGGCCCCGCGTTCTCTCCGTAGCTCCAAACGCTTGCGCGTGGCGATTTACGCCCCGCATTTTGCGGAATATTCCTATCGGCTCGCTTCGGGATTGGCTCACCATTGCGACGTCAGGCTCGTGCTCAACCGCAAGGACGCCAACCAGCAATGGGAACTGGCCGACATCGCCGTGGCGGCTCCCTTCGAGACCCGGGTTCGCGATTTGAGCCTGCGCCGCGGTGGCGTGATTGGCATCCCGGCTTCTTTCCTCGACATAATTTCGTTTCGTCCGGACGTCGTTCATTGTCACGAAGTTCCGGAGATCTATACGTCCAAGCTGATCCAGTTCCTTCGGCCCCTCGGCATTCCCCTGGTGCTGACCGTTCACGATGCTATCCCGCATTCGGAAGGCGGCTCCGGCACCTCGCCGCGCGAAGACGCCTGGCGCGGGCACATGCGTGCCGCCGCGTCGATCGTCACGACGCATGGCGAGAGCTGCATTGCCGATTTTCGTCGCGCCTCGCCCGACTTCAAGGGCGGAACGGTCTCAAGCATGCACGGCGTGCTCATGGTTCCACCGGCCCGAGATGCGGTCACCGCGCCCGAAGCCGCTCGCATCCTGTTTTTTGGACGAATGTGGGCCTACAAGGGCCTCGACGTCTTCATCGACGCGATAGACATGTTGGACCGGCGTGGTGTGGCGCATGAGGCGATCGTCGCCGGGCGCGGCCCCGAGATGACACGGCTCGGCGCGCGGATGGAAGCGATGCCGACGGTCAAGACCATCAACGCCTACATTTCGCCCGCGGACACCGGACAGCTGTTTCAATCCGCCACGGTGGTCGCCTTGCCCTACAAGGATGCAACACAGAGCGGTGTGCTTGCCTCCGCTTACGGCAATTCTCGTCCCGTCGTTGCCAGCGCCACCGGCGGCATTCCCGACGTCGTCGCCGACGGAGTCAACGGGCTGCTGGTTCCTCCAGGGGATGCCGCTGCATTGGCCGATGCACTCGAGCGCGTGCTGACCTCCAAGCCGCTTGCCGCGACATTGACGGATGGCGCACGGCAAACCGCGGCCGGCATCCTGAACTGGGACCACATCGCCGGACAGCTGCTGGGGTCCTATCACAAGCTCGCCGGCCGTACCGTGAGCTGACCGCGACGGGCACGCGGTCGCTCAAACCGATTGCCCGACCTTCAGCGGTCGAAAGAACATGCCGCGGATCGCGCCGTCCAGCAGGCGCCTCAACCTGACCTCGATCAGCTCATAGCTGATCGCGCTTGCAACCAATGACATCACCAGCCCAAGCACGATGAAGGCGGCCCACAGCAGCCAGCGATCGACGCCGGCGGCGACCAGCTTCAGGCCGATCACCTGCAGGGGAAAGAGCACGAAGGGATGCACGAGATAGAGGCTGTAGCTGATCTTGCCGACATATTG
This sequence comes from Bradyrhizobium genomosp. III, assembly GCF_000261705.1. NCBI lineage: Bacteria > Pseudomonadati > Pseudomonadota > Alphaproteobacteria > Hyphomicrobiales > Nitrobacteraceae > Bradyrhizobium > Bradyrhizobium genomosp. III. The sequence goes on from NZ_AJQF01000482.1 coordinate 23,535, forward strand.
CAGTGCCGGGGCACTTAGAGCCCTGCCCAGGCCCGACTCCGGAGCAAGCACCATGCCGAACAGCAGGAATCCGGGAAGGAGTCCCACGAACGGGTGAAACAGCACGAGGCTCGCATACAGGGCGGCTCCGCAGGCGAGGCCCGCGAGCAGGCCGACCCGTCCGGGAATGGAGATGCGAAACCCGGTGGCGCTGAACAGCATGCCGATGCAGAAGAACGCCGTGATCGGCCAGTGCATCAGGCAGGCCAGACCCAGCAGGATCAGGGGCGCCGCCAGCAGCTTGCCCCCGCCGCGCCACATCGAGAATGTCAGCGCAAACCAGATGTAGAACGCCCACTCATAGGTCAGTGTCCAGGCATTCTGCTGGGCAATGGGCAAGCCAAGCGCGTCCTGCACGAAGAACAGATTGGCCGCGAAAATCCCGAGATAGCCGGTCAGATCGATGCCACGGAAGAACTTGTAGCCGACGATCGGACCTATCGCGAACAGCGCAAGATGCAGGACCACGAACACCGGCATGATGCGCAGGACGCGGTCGAAGAAGAACCGCGGCAGCGAGCCGTGCCGCACCAGGCTCGCCGGGATCAGGAAGCCGCTGATCATGAAGAACAGCTCGACGCCGTGCCCGCCGACATTGATCGCCGATTGCAGCCAGAGCCAGAGCGGCGGCAGGAAGCCGGGATCCGGGATGTCGTACATGCCTCCCTTCGGCATGTCGTAGAAATGATCCATCAGCACGCTCAGCGCGGCAATCCCCCGAAGCCCCTGGACCGAGGGAACGAACGATCCGTCGTAGGCGGCGCCCGGCTGGTGCAGCGCGTTACTCACTCTGCAGCACCCTGGGTACTGAGGACGGGCTCAAGAACGACCTTTTTTCGCCGTGCTGATCGGAACCTTTGTCCGAAGGCGATGCTGGGCTTCTCGACGAATGTAAACGTCATCCAGCTGACGAGGATCGACAACGCCAGGATCAGGGTCATGAAGATCGACCATCCGAGCGGCCCGTCGCCGAACCAGACGAGGCGATGGATGAAGACGAGCACGAACGGCGACATCAGGTAGACCGAATAGCTGATCACGCCGACGAATGCCATCGGCCGCCACGCCATTCTCTCACCGAACACGGCAAAGCCGATGAAGACGAGCGCCGCACAGACATAGGCCGATGCGATCGAATAGCTGTAGAAGAAGTTCTCGTGGTACACGCCTCCGAACCGCCGGTCGGCCAGGGTGATGGCGAAGATCGCATACAGGAGCGTGCAGACCGCCACGTGGGACCATCGCAGCTTTCCGCCGATGACGGTGTCGCGGATGATCTTGCCCAGGAACATCGCCGACAGATTCAGCCCGACCTCCATCACCGAGGAAACCGCCCTGTTCTCCACCAGGAGCGCAGCGGTGGTTCCGACCAGCGCGGCCGCAACGACGATCGTCACCGCCGTGAAGCGCCGGTTCAGCAGCCCCATCGCAAACAGAATGATGCATCCGACATAGAACAGCAGCTCGATCGCCAGCGTCCAATAGAACACCCAGAGGTTCGGGACGTTCACGAAGGTCTGCAACATCGTCACGTTCGCGGCGATCTGCCCGAGCGGATAGATCTTCGAATCCATCAGCTGCATCGTCACGAGCCCGACCACGAGCGAGGTCCAGTAGGCCGGGTAGAGCCGGAAGAAGCGGCTGATCGAAAAATCCCGCACGGGCGTGGCGCTGTCCGGGAAGCTGAACGGAATGACGAAGCCGCTGACGAAGAAGAACAACACCACGCCGAACCGGCCAAAGTTCATGTAGTAGCCGAACAAATCGTGGATGGGCCAGTAATAGGCGCCCGTCGGGTGCTTCTCGACGATCACCTCGAACACATGCTGGACCAGGACCGACAACACGGCAATGCCGCGCAGCGTGTCGATAAATGCGAGCCGTTTATGCATCGTTCGTTCTCACCTGCTTCCGCTCGCCGCCGGTATGTCCGGGCGGAAGCCTTCCAAAGACGGCATCGGCGGCCGCATGACGATCGGCACGGCGTCGCCCGCCCGTGCGGAGGCCGCGCGGCGCGAAAACACGTCGCTGAAGCTCAATGCGATGATCAGGAGGCCGGACGCCGGGCCGTAGTTCAACACCGTGATCGTGAACAGGTTGACGACGAAGATCAGCGTCAGCTTGTACACGTCGGTCGCGCCGAATGTCGCCCTGAACACCATCACCATGAACGCGACGAACGGCAGACCGAACATCAGGTAGGTCCCGATGTAGAAATTGTCGACGGGCACCCAGAAGTGCGCAAGCGGCGAGAACAGCTTCTGCGGATAGTTGAAGCAGCCAGCGCCGCAGCCCGTCACCAGACCGATCGGCATGAGCTGGTTCATGTAGACGAACGGCAACTGCCAGCTGTTGTTGATGCGATCGACGATGCTGAACAGGGTCGAGTGCGGGACGGCGGCGGTGCCGGAAGCGATCACGATCATGAAGAACGGAACGAAGATCGCGGCAAAGGACCATTGCGCGATGCCCCTGATTGCGGGAAAGCGCGACTTCTCCGGCAGCATACGCACGAACACGAGCAGGATCAGATAGAGCACGAGGACGATCATCGTCGTCTTGCTCGTGGTCAGCTTGATGACATAGACCGCGAGCGAGCCGAACAGAAGGCACCACGTCGTGCTCTTGCGAATCGAGGTGATCGCGAACGACACGAGAATGAAGAAGGCGGCCATGGTGTTGTCGGCCGCAAAACCCATGAGCCGCTGGTCGTCGCCGCCATAGGCCCACCACAGCCGGCCCGCCTCCCGAACCGCGCCAAAAGACTCATATTTATACCCGACCCAGGGCATGAGGTAGAACTTCGTCAGCAACACCCCGATGACCGAGAGGTAGAAGGTCACGGCGATGACCGACAGCAGCTTCTTGTACGAGCCGAGACTCGCATCACAGAAGCAGAAGCCGACAAACACCGGCAGCATCATCTTGAAGGACGAGATCGCTGCGTTTGCCGTTCCCATCATGAAATAGCCAAGCACGAGCGACAGCATGATCTGGACCAACACCAACAGGGCAAGGGTGCTGCGATTGCGCAAGATGCAATGCACGATGAACTGGATCAGACACGCAAGCGCGACCGCATCGGGCAGATACCAGAGCGCATCCATGTGATAGATGCTGGTGTAATAGCGGATCACGCCACCAAAGGCGTCGCGGACCAGATAGACCCCGAGCGCGATCGCCTCGATGCTGAGGCTGATCAGGATCAGTCGCGGCCGTTGCAGTGCGAGGATGCTCATGACCGACTCAGTTCGTCAGCCGCGCCGACGGCGCGGGGGATCGCGCGAAATCCCGACGGCTTCCGAGCACATTTCGCATGAACCTGCCGCCGGGAATTTCGATGTAGAGATAAGTGAAGTGCGAGACCGCTAGCACGGCAGCCAGTGAGACGACGAGATTCAGCGTGGCCGGCAGGCCTGCCCAGACCGAATCCAGCGCGGCGATCCGCCCCGCCCCCACTGCCCGCACGAAATATTCAGCGAGCAGCACCACGAGCGCGTGCACCATATAGATGGAGTAGGAACGTTTCCCGAGCCAGACCAGCGGCCCGGCCACCAGCATCCGCGGCACCAGCAGCGCATCCGGAAAGGCCAGCAAGCTGCCGAGGAAGATCGCGAACGTCACCGGCGCGAGGAAGGTCGCGGCAGGATTGGTCTCCGCCACGGACACCAGAGCGATGCTGGCGATCATGGCGGCGAACTGCAGCACGCCCTGCACGGCAGGGCCCGGCTTGGCCGGCAGGCGATCGACGATCCTCACCGTCAGCACGCCCAGGAAGAAGCTCACGAAGCAGCGCAGGATGCCGAAGTCGGCCTGAAGCCCGAGGCTCCTCTTGTCGAGCACGAAGATGATGAAGACCAGACTGCTAATCGCAAGGGCTCCACAGAGGACGTAGAACCAGAGCAGGGAACGCATGCGCTGGGCCAGCAGCACGATCAGGCCAAACACCAGATATGTGTAGAACTCGACGCTGATGCTCCAGCTCGGCGCATTCCAGCTGAGATAATCGATGAACCCCATCGAATGCAGCAGCAGGACGTTGAGACCGAAGGAATAGGCATTGTTCACTTCGAACGCCGCCGGCGCGGCCACCACGACACCGGCCATGACCAGACCGATCCGCAGGAGGCGAAACAGAAGATTTGCCATCAGCATGACGATATGCAGCGGATAGACCCGCGCCAGGCGCCGCGCCATGAACTCACGCAGCGAGAAGCGCCCGAAGTCGCTCTCGACGTAGCTGAGCGACATGACGATCCCGCTGAGAACAAAGAACAAGTCGACCAGCAGCCAGGAGCTTCTGAAGAACGAGCAATTGATCCACGCATTGTGCGGGAACGCCGCGAGGAAAGTCGGCATCAGCAGGAGATGGTGAATCACCACCGACGTCGCGGCGATCCCCCGAATGCTATCGAGCGGCAGGACATGCGCCTTCTCACGATGAACCATCTCCGTCACATCAACATTCCGTAGCTATTGCACCGCAGCAGTGTGTATCAGGTCTTGCGCGTGTTCAATCTCTGCGATCGCGGACTCGCATTCGACGCATGAGGGTCGACGATAATTTCAACCCTCGCAGATCATTCGGACATGCAAGCGCCAAGTTCACGCCACTTTTTGCCTGAGATCGACATGCGTCGGCGCGCAAATCAATTCGGTCATGATGATTGCGAGTATTTGCGTGCAAAGTGTGCGCGAAATTCGGCGCTGTTGCGATCAAGCCGACCGCGAAGACGTTGATCTCTCCGCAAGCACGATGCCCACATATCGCACCGATAATTTTTCGCAAGCGGGGAACAATGAGTCGCGTGACGACTTGTGTCGGTTTTGCGACGCATGCTCGCGACCCTTCGACTTTCAACGCCTCTTATGTTTTCAGTTTGCAACATTCCTAGGCGCCAGCGTGCCGATCTCGCAGGCATTGCAGATCTTCATTTTTGCAACCGACCGAAACAGGCAATGCACGCGTTGTCTCACCGAGCACGCGCACGCAGCTTTTGCGTCGCACAAAAATTGACACAGTTGCCTGCCAAGTTTCACGTGTTCTCCTATTGCAACAGGGAGCAAGGGACACAGATGGGTTGCGGACTAACACGTCGTCTTGCGAGATCGCGATGGCTACCGATCATCTTGGCAGCTTCTGCCTTGATGGTGGCGAGCATCGATGCTTGCCGCGCCCAGTGCGTCGAATTTACGGATCGTGCCTCGCAGCTCCAACTCGACACGTTCGTAAAATCGCCCTCCTCGCTTCTGGAACAGCTGCGCAATGACAAGGAGAAGCTGAGATATCGGCTCGCCACCTTTATCGCCACGAACCCCTCGGTGTTGCCGTCCGTGCAGACCCTCATCTCGGCGTCGAGTTCAACCGACCGTTCAGCCATTGGCGCCGCGTTGAGGATCGCCGAAGGGCGGTGCACGTCGACGAAGCCGGACGCTGCGCGCAAGATCAGGGATTTCACGCAGCGGATCGGCGATCTCAACGTGCAAGCAGGCTATGCCGCCGCCGGCGAGGACGCCTCCGGCGCCCAGACCCAATCCCAAGACAAGGGCCGTGCGCAACCGCCCCGAGGCGGGGCGCTGCTCGACGGCGAGTGGAAGACCAAGCTGGCCAACCCGTTCAAGCCCGTCCCCCTTCCGAATTGATCAGCGATCGTCAAAAGGCAGCGAATTAACAAATGTATCAGCCTAGAGAACATTTTCCGTCGGGTCACAGATTCGGCATCGAATTCGGCGGAGCAGTCCTCAGCTTCGAACGCGTGGCCGATGTCCTGCGCCGGCAATGGCCGATCATCGCGGTGTGCACCGGCGCTTCGCTGGCGCTGGTGATCGTCTATCTGATCATGGCGCAACCCATGTACACGGCGAATGCCCGCATCATGATGGATACCCGTCAGGCGCAGGTGCTGGACAAGGACAGCAACGCCAACAGCGCCCTCATCGATACCGGATACGTCGACAGCCAGGTCGAGGTCATCAACTCGGACGACCTGATCCTCTCGGTGGTCCGTCGCCTGAAGCTGACGGACGATCCGGAGTTCAATGGCTCCAATCCGGGTTTACTTTCCATCGTCCTCGGCAAGTTCATGTCGTTGTTCGGCACCGGAGAACCGGCGTCGCAGGAGCGACTCGAGCATGCCGTGGTCGAGCAGGTTCAGAAGAACCTGAGGACGGAACGTGTCCTGACGACCTATGTCTTGTCGCTGAACTATCGCTCGCGAAGCCCTGACAAGGCCGCCAAGATCGTCAACGCCGTCGCCAGCGCCTACCTTGTCGGCGCCCTGGAAGCCAAATATCAGTCGACCAAGCGGGCGACCGAATGGCTTCAGCAGCGCAGCATCGAGCTGAGCGAGCAGGCAACCGCCAGCGACCGTGCCGTGCAGACCTTCAAGGCCGAAAACAACATCGTCGGAACCAGCCGCGGCCTGATGTCCGAACAGCAATTGTCGGACCTCAACACCCAGCTGGTTCAAGCGCGGGCGTCGACGGCCGAAGCCAAGGCCCGGCTCGACCGGATCACCGCGATTTCGGACCAGGACGTCGCACAATCGACGGTGACCGATGCTCTCAACAACTCGGTCATCACCCGCCTGCGCGCGCAATATCTGGACCTCCAGGCCCAGTATGCCGACTGGTCCCGGCGCTATGGCAAGCAACATCTTGCTGCGGTCAATCTGGCCAACAAGATGGAGGAGCTGCGCAAGAACATCGCCGACGAGCTGCATCGGATCGGCGACGCCTATCGCAGCGACTATGAGATCGCAAAGAGCCGAGAAGCCTCGCTCGAGAAGAACGTAAAGGAACTCGTCGCCCAGGCCGGCGATACCGGCCAGGCTGCAGTCAAGCTGCGCGATCTCGAAAGCGCCGCGGACACCTACCGCAACCTCTACAACAACTTCCTCGAGAAGCTGCAGAGCGCCACGCAGAACCAGAGCTTCCCGCTCAGCGAGGCGCGCCTCATCAGCACCGCCGCCAAGCCGGATCGCAAGAGCTCGCCGCGCACGGTGCTGGCGCTGGTGGGCGGCCTGGTGGGCGGCCTCTGCCTCGGCTTCGGCGCCGCCTTTGCCCGCGAACTGCTCAGCGACGTGTTGCGGACCCCTGGCGAGGTCGAGGACGAGCTCGGCGTGAAGTGCCTCGGGGTCCTGCCCGACATTCGTCCGCCGACGAAGACCGGCGCGTTGCTATCCACGTCCGGGAAGACCGGTCCACCCGATCTGTCCCGCTACGTCGTCGACCATCCATTCTCGCGATTTGCCGAGACGTTGCGCAATATCAAGGTGTCGATCGACGTTGCGCGCCTGACCCGCGAGATCAAGGTGATTGGCATCGTCTCGTCCCTTCCCAAGGAAGGAAAGACGACGGTGGCGGCCAACTTCGCCCAGTTGATCGCCCTCACCGGGCATCGCACGGTCCTGATCGACGGCGATCTGCACACGCGCTCGCTCACGCGGGAGCTCGCGCCGAACGCCAAGAGCGGACTGGTAGAGGCGCTCAGCGATCCGGCCAGCCTCGGCTACCATGTGCAGCGAAGCAAGGAAACAGGCCTGGATTTCCTGCCGTCCGTCGTGGCCTCCCGCATGGTCAATTCGGCAGACGTCATTGGATCGAAGGCGATGGCCGATCTGCTCAAGGTGCTGAAAGAGCACTATGAGTACATCGTGATCGATCTTGCCCCGGTGATGCCGGTGGCGGATTCAAAGGCCGTCAGCTTCCTGATCGATGCCATGGTCTATGTGATCGAGTGGGGGCAAACGACACGAAGCGCCCTTCAGGAGTCGGTTTCCGGGTCGGAAGTCCTGCAGAAGAAATTGCTCGGCGCCGTGCTCAACCGCGCCAACCCGAAGATGCTCAAGCGCATCGAGGCGTACAAGGGCAAGCACCACAACAGCTACTACGTCGAGCATGCCTAGGCGGAGGCGCGTCAGGCCGCGCCCAGCCGATTTCTAAAGACGACGGGCCCGCTGCCATTTGGCAGCGGGCCAATTTTTTTGCGTTCTTCGAAACTGTCGCCTGAAGAGCAGCGAGTGCGCCTTCGCACACGAACGGAGGATTGCGCCGAGCCCACCTCGGACTGCCGAGGCCTCCGTATTCGCCCGGAATCCACAACTTGCAGTTATTGCTCTAGCCAAAAGCAAGGATTGACGAAGGCTGCGATGGCTAGGACAGTGCGCCAATTGGCAACCATTCATCGGCAAGACGAGACAATCCGGTCCTCGATGCTTTAAAATGCTGAAACTTTGGGCATCTTTCTTTCTGGGTTCCCTGAGGCTAACCTCGGCTGATATTTGTCGTTCATTTCCGGCGGGCTCGGAATGCTGATCGTCCTGACGATTTTGACTATTTGGGTTCTGCTCAACATCCTGTTCGTGTTGATCGTGGTTCCTCCACGCAAGCCGCGTCCGCAGCCAATGGCGACGACGCTCTCACCCGCGCCCATCGACCCGAGTCAAAGGGAAATCGAGCAGGACGAACCCTTCTCGATCCGCCATGTCATCGTTTCCGTTGCGATGGGGGCTTTCTTCGTGCTGGTGCCGCCGTTGCTTGCCTTGCGCGACGCGATCATGCGGCTCTTCAGCAGGTCGTCGAGAGACGGAACCTGATTCCTTAAGCTGGCAGGTTCCGGACAGTGAAGAAATCAAACGACTAGTAAGCTTCCTGGAACATCACTGCGGACGCCGTCCGGGCCATAATCTTCAGGTCGAGCCAGATACTCCAGTTGCTGACGTACCAGACGTCATATTCGACCCGCTTCTCCATCAGATCGATCGTCGGCGTTTCCCCCCTGAAGCCGTTCACCTGGGCCCAGCCGGTCAGGCCCGGCTTCATGTGATGGCGGTAGACGTACTTGCTGATGATCTCGTCATAGTAATTGTCATGGGCCAGCGCGTGCGGACGCGGTCCAACCAGCGACATGTCCCCGCGCAGCACGTTCCAGAGCTGCGGCAGTTCGTCGATGCTCGTCATACGAAGGAAGCGCCCGATCTTGGTGACCCGAGCATCCCGCTTGGTCGCCTGGGCAATCGTTTCGCCGTTCTCGCAGACGGTCATGCTCCGGAACTTCCAGATCTCGAACGGCCTGCCATTGAAGCCGCGGCGCGACTGGCGGAATATGACGGCTCCCGGGGAATCCAGCTTGATCAGCACGGCAACGGTGAGCAGCAGCGGCGTCAAGATTACGAGCGCGAACAGGGCCACGCCGACGTCGAGACAGCGCTTTTGCAGCCGTTCGAGAATGGTGAGAGGCGGCCGCTGGATTTCGACCGCTACGGTTCCACTGACCGGCAGGAAGGGACGAGCCACCAGATCGGCGACCGGATCGTCCGGCAGCAGGCGTATCGGCTGGGGGACGGCGCGCAGATATGGCCCGAGCTTACGGAGCATCGGCAATTCGTTCCAGTCGATCGCAAGCAGGTATTCATCGACGTCGGCCGAGCGCGACTGACGGATCACGTCGCGAATCTGCCGCTCCCAATGGCCATCATCCCGGTCGTCGCCGAGCACGAAATGGCGCGTGACGTCGAAGCCATTCCGCCGCAGGTCCTTGAAGCGGCTGGAGGTGAAGTCGAGCGGCTTGAGGCTGAGCAGGATCACCTTGCGATCGACCAACCGGCTTCGCGCAAAGCTCGTGCCGAACACCGCCTGCCAGACGAAGCGCAGGCTGACCAAACCAAGTCCGCCGATCACGGCGAACACGATGACGGTGCCGCGGGACAGATTGTCGGTCGATTTCAGCAGGAACGCCGCAACAGCAAGGATCGTCAGCGACGTCAGCCAGATTAACACCGCCTTTCGAAGCTGCCAGACGATGTTGAGCAGCCGGTGCGTGGCATAGACGTCCCGGAAATAGGCGACTGCGACGAACACCACGCCGACAAACAACCCCGCTCCCACCGAAGCGCCGTCGGTGGGCGAAGCGACGGCGGCGCCGTACAGCGAAGCCCCGGCGGCATAGCTCAACAAGATCAGCAGAAAGTCAGCCGCCATGACGACGATCTGAAATGGCCTCTGAAGAGCGCCACCTCGCGTCGACGACAGCGCGTGAGCGTTTTCAGAACCATAAGTTGCAACAGCCATTCGAACCTCTGCCTATCGAGAGTGTGCCTGACGCTCATCGTGATGCTGAAGACTCGTCACTGCCCCGCACGGAAAGTGTTGAGTGATCGCAGCGACATTGTGGCGTTGCACGCAAAACTTTTGCGGCGCACGGATCATGCGTCGTGTTGAAATGCGCAGCGAAATTCGACGCGCTGAAAATGTCGTCACAGTGATGACATACGAGCGAACGCGTTGCCCTATTTTGAATCAAGTTCCACGTCCATCGCGATGCTTGGCCATCGCGCGAGCACCTCTTCGCTCATCTTTCAGGCGACGCGATCCTTCGACGAAGCACAATGAGCCATTTGCGAGAATTTCGATGATTTTCTATCTGGGCGTGCGATGCGAAATTGCGCCCAGGCATGCATCTTTGCTGCACGCTCGCCTTCAGCGATGCAATTCCCGCGGGCCGCGCCATTCGCGCTGTCGATTGCCGAACAAGGTCGGCAAAAAATGCCGCCCTTCTTTTGGCGTGATCGAGCCGGAGAACAAGGACGCTCCTTCACCGAATTCACGTCGTTCGTGTTAGATGGAAGCTCTCCGGTGCCGGCGACTTGGGGAAATTTTTCAACCACCCGATCGATTGAGCGCCATGATATCTCTCGCCCGACCACGCCCGCCTATTCCCAAACCGCAATTGCCGGAGGGAGTCCGCATCTATGCGATCTCGGACATTCACGGCTGTGCACATTTGCTCCAGCCGATGTTGCGGGTGATCGACGCCGACGTCGCCTGCAGCCGGCCGCGCTACGCGGTCGAGGTCTTCATGGGCGATTACATCGATCGCGGCCCGGATACGCGCTCCACCCTCGACGTCCTGATCGAACGGAGCCGCCGGGGCAACGCAGTCTTCCTCAAAGGGAATCACGAGGCATTTCTGGTGAGGGTGTTCGAAGATCCCTCATTATTCGAGGATTGGATTGCCGTCGGCGGGACCCAGACACTGATGTCCTACGGGCTTGCGCCGCCGGACCTGAAGCGCGACGAGCCGGCATCGATCATGCGCGATCTGATTCGGGCGATGCCCACCGAGCATCTGGAATTCCTCGACAATCTGCGGCTGAGCTTCAGTTGCGGGGACTTCTTCTTCGTTCACGCCGGCGTTCGCCCAGGCGTTCCGCTGGCCGAGCAGACGGAGCGCGATCTGCTCTGGATTCGCGAAGAGTTCCTGCGCAGCGAGGAGCAATTCGGCAAGTATATCGTGCATGGCCATACGCCGGTCCGTAGTGCCGAATTCATGGCGAGCCGCGTCAACATCGACACCGGTGCCTATGCGACCGGTAACCTCACCCTGATGAGCATCCAGGGCAGCCGCATGCTCGCGGTATGACGTGGAGCCTTGGTTCGCGACGGCTCGCCTATCGGACCATGGGCATCGACCTCGAGCGGATCTAGTTGAGCAAGCGGGGCTTTTCCAGCCGCGCACGTGTTTCAGCCATCCAATCGTTCCAGGCTCGCTCGTGCTTGACGTAAAGCTCCAGCCAGCGCTCCCCATGTCTGTCCTGGCGGACACGGCGCGCCTCGACAAGCAAATCGGCGCCGGGGCGGGAGCTCGGATTATCCAGCGCTTCGAACTCGACCGTCTCCGAGATCGTCAGCCCGACAAGCACGCGTTGTCCGGCGCCATCGACGATGTAACGCCGCGGCGCATCCTTCTTGGGTTCGCTCATCTCGTCATGCCCCATTCGTACCAGTGAGATCCCGCCAGCGAATCGGACGTTGCCTAAAAGGCTCGTCGGGCGTGGCCGAACGTCGAGGTGGGAGTCGGTCCGGTCATTCGGCGCGAGGCGCCGCGGGATGAGCTCGCAGGGCTTCGTTGCACGCGCCAAGCGCGTAGCGCGTATCCCAAGGTGAGGCCAGCGCCGAAGATGAAAGCGGAGAGGAATGCAGAAGTCATAGGAGTCGCCCTAGATAGTCCGGGACTCATCAAGAGCGAGCAGTGTGTCGACATCATGGTTCTTGCCGACTTCGGGCGCCGAAAGATTGTTCATGCCTGACCTCTTACGTGCATGCGGCATAACTCGTGCATCAAACTCTGCGATCAAGATCGCTCTATTAGAGTCACTCTATATAGAGAGATGCCTTCGCGATCCTGTTCTGTCCAAAGGCTGCTGCCGTCGAACGGGACCTGGCACGCCTTCCCACGAACAGGAAATTTCGGGCCAACCGACCAATCCATGCCCTTGCAACCATTCGGGACCCGTCGCATTATTTCGCATCTCATATTACGAGGGATTCAATCCAATGACCGTCCGCGCTCTTATTCCATCCATTGCCCTGTCCGCTCTCGGCCTCGTTTTGACAGCATCCGTAGCGCCGGCCGCCGAGCTCGCGCTTGCGCCGGCACATCAGCGGGCGGCCTACGCCCAAACCGGGGTCGTGCTGTGGGATGACGTCTATCCGCCCGCGATCTACGGCCCGCAGCTTCGCTCCGTCGAGGAAGTCGCCGCCATGAAGGCGCAGGCGCGTCCAGTGTCCCAACGCTGGTGGGGCTATTGGTACGTTCGGTGAGCGCGGGAACGCTTGGCTAAGAGCCTCCTGAGAGGCCAGCCACCTTCGACCCAGCGACCTTCGACTATAGACCGCCGATCCACCGGATAGCCGGTGGCGGCGGGTTTTTC